>JACDEQ010000397.1 GCA_013816225.1 Armatimonadota bacterium
GACAATACGAGCGATGGGGTGTGTTTTTCTTCCCCCTTTACCTCTCTTCCAGCCTTCTACAGTTTGCCCTAGGCCGCGACCCGTATCTAAACAATTCATTCGAACGGGAAGCGTTTGCGAAGTCGGTATCCTGCGAACTGGGGCCTAACCCGGCGGTGAACCAGACGCCGATAGGCGACGCGCCTTCGGCGGACGTCTCCCCGGCGCCGGTTACCTCATCTCGTTAGGCCTGCGAGAAAACGTTGTCCCCGGAGAAGACTCAATCTTACCTAGAGCCGACACACGAGTCCGGCCGGCAATTCTTCGCTCAAAGCATTACCGGGACTCGAACGTTGAGCCCGCAAGTTGCAGTCGGAGGTCGCATGGACAAAGCTGACTTGCTCACCTTTCTTCGGTCGCATCGCTGGGCGATCGAGGCCACAGCCTCCACGACGCTGGATCCCCAAGCAGCAATCATTGGCATCGCCGTCACAAACCACCTTGAGCTCGTGTTCGACACGTTGGCCTCAAGTCGCAAGGCAGCAAATTTGCGCATCAATCCACGCATTGCCCTCGTCATCGGAGGCTGGAACGACAGTGACCCTCGAACGGTACAGTACGAGGGTGTCACGGATTTTCCGAATGGCGCAGAACTGGATAAACTCAAGCAGGTGTACTTTGCGGCGTTCCCAGATGGCCCTACACGCCTTTCGTGGCCCGGTATCACCTACGTCCGCGTGAAACCAGCATGGGTTCGTTACAGTGATTTCAGGTCCGAGCCACCTGTCATTTCAGAACATCGCTTCCCGAGCGCATGAACCTCCTGCTTCCAAAGGCGGCGCCCAACCCTTCCATCGATCGGATTGCTTCCGGGCTACCCCCTCCAGCAGCCGCTCATGTCAAACGTTAGAGCCCATTCCCCATGATTCGAAAGGAACGTCGGGGCGGTCCGCCGGTTAGCTTGATACGTTGTGCCTAATTTGCTAAGGAGTGTGGAATGGCTAAATCATCATTCAGAGAGCAGCCGCTTGTTGTCAAGGCTGCGGTGTTCATCACGTTCGTCAATGCTTGGGTACTGTTCGAGGAGCTCGTCATAGACGGTCATGGCCTGTGGCAGTACGTTCCACTTTATAAGGTGGGCTTGTTCTGCGTTTGGGACGTTCTCGCGCTTGCGGTCATTGGTCTGAGCCTGTTTCTCCGAGTCGCGTCTCCGCAACAATCGCAAGGGCAAACTTCTACACCTCGGTGCCATGTACGTTGGTGTCCGGTGTGCTAGCGGGCGTTCCGCGTGCGCTCCGCGCTTTGGCGCATGGCTTTTCGCGACCAACTCGTAATTTACCCGTGACAAGATGAAAAAAACTCTTGCGCTGCTCATTGCGATTGTGCTCTGCGTCGGAGGGACGTCCGCGCAGGAGCGATATCCGCAAAGACCTCTGCGAATCGTGGTGCCGTTTGCCGCCGGAGGATCGACCGACATCATTGCGCGACTGCTGAGCGAGCAGCTTTCGCGCTCGTTGGGCCAGCCGGTGGTGATCGAGAACCGCCCGGGTGCCGCCGGCAATATCGGCGCGGAAGCCGTCGCTCGGTCCGCGCCCGATGGCTACACACTTCTAATGGCAACCACCGGCGTCATGGCGATCAACAATGCGCTCTACAAGAACATGAACTATGACGCTGCGACAGACTTCGAATACGTAGTGTTCGTCGCCTCGATTACCAACGTGCTGATCGTGGCGGCAGACTCGCCACTGCAGAGCGTAGGAGACCTGATCGCGGCGGCGAAGCGCGCGCCCGGACACCTGTCCTTCGCCTCCTCCGGCGCTGGCTCGTCGACACACATGTCGGCGGAGCTCTTTAAGATCATGGCAGGCGTAGACCTGCTTCACGTCCCCTACAAGGGCAGCGGTCCCGCGCTACCGGATGTCATTACTGGACGGGTGTCCATGATGTTCGAGAACATGCCTGGTGCGATGCCACACATTCGCGGGGCTACGGTACGTCCGCTTGCCGTCACCGGCCTTCGGCGGTCGAGCGCGCTACCGGAGGTCCCGACCATCGCCGAGTCGGGCGTGCCGGGCTACGAGTCACTTTCGTGGAGCGGCATCGCGGTACCGGCAGGGACGCCGCGCGACGTGATCGCGCGTCTGAACCGCGAGATCAACATGATCATCGCCGCGCCCCAAATGCGGCAGAAGTTGGCGGATCAGGGTGCGGAGGCCGTGGGCGGGCCGCCGGAAGGTTTTTCCGATCACGCGAAGCGTGAGCGCGACAAGTGGAGCCGCGTCATCCGGGACGCGAACATCTTAGTTAACTGATAACTGCGGCCTAACCCGGCTATATGGCCTCCCCATTGATTGCAAGGGTTCTGGTTGACGGCAAGTAGGTCGAGACTGCATCGCTATATTCGGTCTTTGCATGCGGCGTGGTGGTGCTCGCCGCTGACCCTGATGGAACAGCCGCGCGCCCGATCCTCATTCGCTCAGTGGTCTCACTATCGGACCTGCCGGGTTATCAG
>JACDEQ010000398.1 GCA_013816225.1 Armatimonadota bacterium
TCCCTATTGTTACGGTCTCGCCATTGCCGGGGCGGAAGGTGTGAAGCGAACTGTGGAAATTCTTGTCGCAGAGCTCACGATGGCAATGAAGCTGCTCGGCCGCTCGAGCCTGAAAGACCTCGATAGCTCTGTGCTTTGGGATCGTTCCTGATGAGCAGAGACCTTTACATGCAGTATGGTTGCGGCCTTTCAGCACCGGACGGATGGCTCAACTTCGACGCGAGTCCAACGCTTCGACTTCAGCGCATTCCGGCGATCGGGGGCTTTTTCGTGTTGCCCGGTGACTATCCAAAATTTCCCGCTGCCGTGCGATTCGGCGACATCGTGGAAGGTTTGCCGCTATCCGAGCGATCGTGCAAAGGTATTTATTGTTCGCACGTTCTCGAGCATCTCGCGCTCGAGGACTTCCGCTCCGCACTAGGCAACACGCTGCGCTATCTCGAGCCGGGCGGAATTTTTCGCCTGGTCGTTCCTGATCTCGAGCGACTTACGCGTGAGTACATCGACTCACCTGACGACGACGCCGCGTCGCGCTTCATGGAGGGTGCGTACCTCGGCGTGCGCCAGCGCAAGCGAGGTGTCTCCGGAATGTTGCGCGGGTGGCTTGGCAACAGCGCTCACCTGTGGATGTGGGATGAAAAGTCAATGATGCGCGAGCTTCGCGACGCCGGATTCGCCGCGGTCAGGCGCGCTTCTGTAGGCGACAGCGCGGATACACGGTTCTCCGAAGTCGAAGACCCGGGGCGCTGGTACGGCTGCCTTGGAATTGAATGCAGGAAGTAGAAGGCATTTCGAAGGCCGATAATTCCTTCTTCCGTCCGGTCGGGGCCCAGGCAAAGCCGCGTGTATGAAGGGGCGCATTGCGGTGACTGGCTCCCAACCAGCGATTTTCATCATTTATCCGCACCTGCAATGGGCAGTAGCGTGCCTGTCTGAGTCCGCGGCGGCACCGTAAGATGTAGGCTGTCAGACAGCCGGGGCTCCTCCGGCCGACCAATAAGCCGCTATCGGCCTACTGATTTTACAAGCAGGATAAACCAGTGGCAAAGTGTCGTCCTGGGCATAGATAGTGCGCCGGGTTACGAGCGTGGATGTTATCCATTGTCTGGAAAGATCTCCATGGAGATTACACGGAGATTGCTTCGAATGTCCGTATCATCAGCGCCAACCAAGACTTGCATGATCATTCGTTGCACGACAAAGCACGAAGGTCCGCATTGGGAGTATCGCGGATACATTCGAGCCGCCCGCTACGAGGAATGGAGGCAGTTCCGGCTTTGGACTTAACGCGTCTCACCGATTTCAGTAAATCAGCGCCGGAGACAGGACCGGGGCCACAGGAGCCTTTCGCGATGAACGATGCGGGCGGCGACCGTGTGGCTTCGGGCGGCTATCGTCAATGCGTTCGATGTGTGCTCGATACCGATGACCGCGCCGAGATCACTTTTGACGCCGATGGTGTCTGCAATCACTGCAGAGATTTCGATCAGATTCAGGCTGCACTTCCCGCAACCATGGCCGAGCGCGAAGAAGTGTTCAGATCAAAAATCGACCAGATCAAAAGAGCGGGGATCGGACGCCCATACGATAGCATTCTCGGAGTGTCGGGAGGCGTCGACAGCTCCTACCTCGCGTACATCGCCAAGCGCGAGGGCCTTCGCCCGCTCGTCGTACATTTCGACAATGGCTGGAATTCAGAACTGGCCGTAAGGAATATCCAGACGATTGTCGAAAGGCTCGAGTTCGATCTTCATACCTACGTCATCAACTGGAACGAGTTCCGGGAGCTGCAACTCGCTTATCTGCGAGCGTCGGTCATAGACATCGAAGCGCTTACCGATCATGCCATTTACGGAGCCCTTTTCCGGCTTGCAATTGAGAATCGAATCCCGTTCGTGCTCAGCGGCAACAACGTCGCCACGGAAGGTGTCCTGCCATATTCATGGATCTTCAACAAATTCGATTCAATCAACATTCGAGACATACATCGCAAGTTTGGTCGCGGGACTGTCAAGACATATCCGTTCCTCGATCGGCAAACGAAAAAGCAGATACGCAATTCCAGGATCGAAACCGTCACACTTCTGGATTACATCCCCTACGTAAAGGACAAGGTCAAACAAGTTCTGGTCGGGGAACTCGGCTGGCGGGACTATGGCGGAAAGCACTACGAGTCCATTTTTACCCGCTTTTATCAGGGATATATCCTTCCGACAAAATTTGGTGTCGACAAGCGCAAGGCACACCTATCCAGCCTGATCTGCGCGGGGCAGATGACCCGCGAAGAGGCACTAAGGGAACTTGAGTCGCCAGGGTATGACGAGGTTCAGTTTCGGGAGGACCGCGAATTCGTTTTGAAGAAGCTCGGCCTTGCAAGGCAGGAGTTTGACGACATGATGCGGGAACCGGTGCGTGACCACCGGGAATTCCGGGTCGAAGGATCCTTATTTTACTATTACCCGATGTTCCTGCCGTTTCGACCAGTGTGGAAT
>JACDEQ010000399.1 GCA_013816225.1 Armatimonadota bacterium
TCGGAGCTCTATCGCGGCCTTCTTGTCGATCATGGGTTGATTGGTTCGATGAGCCGTCGCGGAAATCCCTACGATAACGCCAAAGCAGAAAGCTTCATGAAGACGCTGAAGGTAAAGGCCGTTTACCTGATGGCCTACGAAACCCTCAACGATGTAACAGACGATCTTCCACGCTTCATCGATCAGGTCTACAACGCACGTCGACTTCACTCCGCGCTCGGATACCTGAGCCCGGCGCAATTTGAGGATCAACACGCCCAGCCGATGGTCAAACCCGCAGCCTGAACAGGTCCATCACGAAGGGCGCACTCCATGAGCCGGGGGATCGGCGTCCAATTTTGACCCCTTTGAGCGACGGGCTTTGGTAGTAGCGCTCGTTTCGTCGGAGGACGTGATTGCGGAGACGAGACGAGCGCGGGTGTGGTCATCGTCTCGGCTTTTGAATCGCCAGCTGTCATTGCCGGTCTCGACGATGTCGCAGTGGTGAGTAAGGCGGTCGAGCAGCGCGGTGGTCATCTTGGCGTCGCCGAACACGCTGGGCCATTCCCCGAACGCGAGGTTGGTGGTGACGACGATCGAGGTGCGTTCATAGAGCCGGCTGACGAGATGGAACAGCAGCTGGCCGCCGGATTGGGCGAACGGAAGGTAGCCGAGCTCGTCGAGGACGATGAAGTCCATCCGGGTCAGATGCTCGGCGATACGACCCTGCCGTCCATTGCGGGTCTCGATCTCCAGACGGTTGACGAGGTCGACCACGTTGTAGAAGCGACCACGGGCGCCAGAATCAGCGGTTCTTTACGGATGAGGTCGAGGCGCTTGATTGGCTGCTATCGCCTAATTGCCCGAATGATTGATATAGTGTCGCCTGGCCTTAGCGAGTTGGGTCGCGCCACTCGCTGCGAATGCCTTGTCATGGGAGACTTTACGTGACGAACGACAAGAAGATTTACATTCCTTCCAGTCCACTTCCAGCTGCACGAACCGGTATTCTGACCGAGTTTGATCCGGGTACTCGTATGCTCAAAGCCGGCTATCAGATAGCGCCGCCATTCCGGCCAATTCCGGTGGACATCCTGTTGGAGAAGGATGTGCCTGTGCAATTGCGTGACGGAGTTACGATCCACGTTGACGTGTTTCGCCCGGTGGGCGCGGAAAAAGTGCCTGTGATCGTCGCGTACAGCCCGTACGGAAAAGGTCAGGGAACTTCGCCCAGCGTAATGGGAGTGTTCGGTCTTGTCGGCTTGAACAACAACATCGTCTCGGGCCTCGGAAAGTTCGAAGCTCCGGATCCTGCCTTCTGGGTGGCGCAGGGCTACGCCATCTGTAACCCGGACATCCGCGGCGTAATCGACTCCGAGGGCGACTCCGTGATCTGGGACCGTCAGGACGGCAGCGACTGCCACGACATCATCGAATGGCTGGCAGAGCAAAGCTGGTGCAGTGGCAAGGTGGGAATGAGCGGGACTTCCTACCTAGCGGTATCGCAGTGGTTCACGGCCGCCGAGCAGCCGCCTCACCTTGCCGCCATAAATCCCTGGGAAGGCGTCAGCGACGTGTATCGCGATCTGGTGATGCGGGGCGGCATGCCTGACGTAGCTTCGCCCGTCAACTCCAGGAAGGCAGCTTTTTCGGCAAGAACCAGAAGGAGGACCTCCTTGCCGAGGTTGAGCAATATCCACTCGTAAATGACCTGTGGGAAAATAAGATTCCGGAATTCGACCGGATCACGGTCCCCGCCTACGTGGTAGCCAGTTACTCGAACACGCTTCACACTGCGGGTACGTTCCGCGCATGGCGGCGCATCGCGTCCGAAGATAAGTGGCTGCGTATCCATAATGGGCAAGAGTGGCCCGATTATTACGACGAGGACAACCAGAACGACCTGCTGCGGTTCTTCGACTGTTACTTGAAGAACGAGGCTAACGACTGGAAGCAAACCCCGCGCGTGCGTTACGCTGTGCTCGATCTCGAAGGCGGGGACCAAATTTCTGTCCCCGCCGATCAATTCCCGCCAGCCGACGTCACTTCGACAAAGTACTACCTCGATGGTCGTTCGCGTACCTTGACACCCGATCCGCCTTCGGAAGAGGTCCCTGCTGCCTACGTTGTCGCATCCAATCCCAATGCGGTGTCGTTCATCGCGCGCTTCGACGCAGAGACGGTGATGGTCGGTTATCCGAAGGCGCACCTTTGGGTCGAAGTTCAGGACGCGGACGACATGGACCTGTTCGTGCTCATCCAGAAACTGGATCGGTACGGCAGTCCGCTTCAGGCATTCACCGTTCCCAACCAGAGCGCGATGGCTCACGATCTCACCGACCACGGTGCAACGATCCTAAGGTACAAGGCTCAGATGGGCGCCTGCGCGTCTCCGCTCGTCATCTGGATGAGAAGCTGGCGACCGAGGAGGTGCCGTCGCACAGCTTCGATCGCTTAGAGAAGCTGGCGCCTGGCCAGATCGTCGACATCGAAATTGATCTTCTGCCAGTC
>JACDEQ010000400.1:0-1071 GCA_013816225.1 Armatimonadota bacterium
CCAGAGGACGAACAGCGTCCGGTCGATAATCGACGTGTAGAGAACGCGGAAGAACTGCGGCCTGCGATAGGGCGGCAACTCGAGAGTAAACGCGGACGATTCGCCCTTCAAGACCGTGCGCGAGAGCATCCCTGCGACCACCAGCGCAAGCAGGATTCCGAAGACAACGATGCCCACAAGCGTCGAGGCTGCCACGGCAGCGCCGACGTTCGGTGGAAACGCCGCGGCGACGAACACGGTCGCGAGCATAATCAGCGTGGGCCATCGGCCGTTGCACGGGGCGAAATTGTTCGTAAGAATCGCGATCAATCGCTCGCGCGGCGAGTCGATGATCCGCGTCGCGATCACGCCCGCCGCGTTGCAGCCGAAGCCCATCGTATGGGTGAGCGCCTGTTTCCCATGCGCACCTGCCTTCTTGAAGAGGCGGTCCATGTTGAACGCCACGCGCGGCAAGTAGCCCATGTCCTCCAGAAGCGTGAAGGCGGGGAAGAAGATTGCCATCGGTGGCAGCATCACGGCCGCAACCCAAGCCACGCCGCGCCAGACGCCGTGCACCAGGAGCCCTTCCAGCCACACGGGTGCGCCCACCGCCTGGAACATGTAGGCAAGCTGGTCCTCGATCCAGAACAGGCCGTCGGCTACCATCGCCGAAGGCACGTTTGCGCCCTTTATGGTGAGCCAAAAGACCACCATCAGGATGCCGAGCATAATGGGGAATCCCCAAATCTTCGACGTCAGGACCTTGTCGATTCTGCGGTCCCACTCGTACCGCTTGCCGGTATGGGTGACCGAAGTATTTGACAGCGCAGCGGCGTCGGCGTAAATATCGGTGACGAGTTGGTCGTGCACCGAGCCACCGAGCTTAGTACGCAGTTCCGATGCTTTGCTTAGAACGGCTTCAGCTGCGCTCACGATGTCGCCTTCTGGGGAGTCAGCCGGTCGAGGCCGGACTTCCTGGGCCTGTCCAGCCATTTGCGCAACTCGCCTGATCGGACGGCCTCGGCGACGCGCTCGTCGCCGTCGAGAAGCCGCATCGCCACCCACCGCGCGTTCGGCAGGCCGGGTAAATAC
>JACDEQ010000400.1:1081-2483 GCA_013816225.1 Armatimonadota bacterium
GGTAAATACTGCGTGATCGCGGGGACGAGTCCGTCGAGCGCCGCATCGATTCGAGGGCTGGTCGGAATCCGCCTCGGACATGTGACGATTTCGCCCGAGGCCACACCTTCGATTGCGGCGGCCAGTTCCGGGAGGCCCTTCTTGGTTCGAGCCACGCAGGGTATCACCGGAACACCGAGATCCTTCGCGAGCTGTTCATGGTCGACAACGACGCCGCGGCGGTCGGCTTCGTCCATCAGGTTGAGGCAAACGACGACTGTGTCCGTGATCTCCAGAATCTGGAGCACCAGATTGAGATTGCGTTCGACGTTCGTGGCGTCCACGACCACGACCGTCGCATCCGGGCGGCCGAAGAGGACGAAGTCCCGCGCGATTTCTTCGTCGACGGCCATGGATAAGAGGGAATACGTCCCGGGCAAATCGATCAACTTGAAACGCTTGCTGTTGAAACGCAGCGTGCCCTCGGCTCGCGACACGGTTTTGCCCGGCCAGTTGCCGGTGTGTTGGCGGAGGCCGGTGTAGGCATTGAACAAAGTGCTCTTTCCGGTGTTCGGATTGCCGGCGAGGGCGACCACGTAGTCGAAGTTTTCGCGGTCGATTTCGAATTCGTTGTGTTTTTCAGGCATGTTCTGCCGCCACCTGTTCGGCGTCCTCTCGTCTTAGGGCGATGAGAGCGCCACGGATATTGAAGGCCACCGGGTCGGCCAGCGGACTTTTCATGACGGCTTCGACAACGGTTCCGGGCACAAGACCCAGATCGAGCAGGCGTCGCCGGGTGAGGCCCTTGCACAGGACCTTGATCACCTTGGCCGTCTGGCCCGGAAGGAGGTCGGCGAGTGTCAACTTGGAACCCTCCTCTTCGGCGGAATCGGTTTGCCGTGCGGGCACGTTTCCGGATGCCCCATCAGCTTGTCGATGCGGTCTTCGAAATCCTCGCTGATGTGGTGCTCGAGCCTTTCCGCTTGGTCGTGGACTTCGTTCTCGGCGAATCCGAGGTGGTCCATGAGGTACCGCTCGATCAAACGGTGGTGGCGGATGACCTCGAGCGCCATCGTCTCACCCGACGCGGTCAGCCGGGCCCCGTAATACGGAGTGTGGTCGACCCAGCCGCGCTCGGCAAGCAGCTTGAGCATCTTGCTGATGGCGGGCTGGCTATTGCCCAATTGCTTGGCCAACGCCTTCGTATTTGCCACCTGACCTTCCTGGCTAAGGAGGTAGATCGCCTTCACGTAATCTTGAACCGCTTCGGTCACACCTATATTTAACCATAGTTCACAAAATTTGTCAAGGGTTAAGTTTTAGGCTGCAGACAGGAGACTGTAGACTGCAGACTGCAGACTGCAGACTCTAGGCTGAAGAGCGACTGACGACTGCGACTGCCGCCGGATTTTCCTCGTTCTGG
>JACDEQ010000401.1 GCA_013816225.1 Armatimonadota bacterium
CGAAGTCGATCGCTGCCGACGGGTCCGGATACTCGCGGTCTATCCTCAAGACAAGCGCCTTGAACGATTCGCTGTACTCGCCGCCCAATCTGCCCATGTGCGAGCCGGCTACCGAAAGTCTCAGCTGGGTGTCCTCGCCCGCTGCGAGGTCGAGGATGGGCAGGATATGCTCTCGGTAGAACCGCTTGTAGGACTCACGCAGGGGTTCGGTATCGGGATTGCCACGGCGCGGAGACGACTGCTGAATGAGGGCCAGGCCCTCTTTCTTCGTCTCGGCCCATGACTGAGCAAGGACATAGGCGTACTTCTCCAGCACATTCGAACCGCGGACTTCGTATGTCCTTGGGGGAAGGGCGAACAAGTTCCCCTCTCCGCAAATGTAGTACTGGCCCGTTGATTCTAAGCGAACGTAACCCGGCCCCGTGAGACCGTTGATCCGCTTGTCTGAATCCGGTTTGTAAAGGAAGGCTAGCGCCAGGCCCCCTGGAGTCAGTCTGCCGATCATCGGATCGGAAGAACCCGGATACTTGTCCTTAACTGCAAGAAATCCCTGTGGGACAGCGCCCTTAAGATCAAGAACCGGATCGAAGCGATAGCGGAAGATGACATTCCCGGTTTCAGGCGAGTCTCCCCAGTATGAAGAAAAGGACCCCGCTGGGCCGACGTACCTTACAACTCCGACGTAGTCCGCTTGCAAGACCGCCAGGTCCAGGTAGCTCCAATTGGGACGGGGCCCCTGCAGAGCCACCAATAACCCGAATATTGCTGTACTCATGGTTTGTTTCCTCCTATTTCCCCTTTACTTGGACCGCAGTCTCCCGAAACCTTGCGCTCGGCGAGCAGCCTCTTGAGCTGCGAATTCTCGCGCTCGAGTTCTCTACGCTGACGCAAGTCCTCGGTTTGAAGGCCGGAATATTTGCGCCTCCACATGTAGAACGTGTTTGGGCTGATGCCGTGGTCTTTGCAGACCTGCGCCTGCGTCTTCTGGCCCGAGGCGGCATCTTGCAGAATCCGGACGATCTGCTCCTCGCTGTATTTCGATTTTTTCATAGCTTCCTCCAAGGAGAAAGACTACTCTTATCTTGTCTTCCGATTCGGGGGGCAGACCACGACTATGTCGTCGAGGTTCCCCCCAATCGTGTTCTTGGGACTGTCTCTTGGCTGCCTGTGGATGAAGGTCGAGCACGACTCACTGGCCTCTCTCGATACGCTTGCCGCCAAGAAACTGAAGGCGTTCTCCCTCACCAGTTGGAAAAATGAACGCGGACAGGATTACCAATACCGCAACAACTGCAGCGCTCGCTACGAATCCAGTCGCAAACCGACCTGCGTTCGGCTTGAATTTGGTTGCCGATCCATGGCGTTTGCTCGCTGCACGGCGCCGGGCACGATCGGCGAGAAGCAGGGCTGCGGCGCAGGCGAATGGCACGACGACATACGGGACCGTTGCGGCGAAGTCGCGGAGCCGTTCAGCTGCAAACAATTTAGGATTCGGCGGTGAGTGGATGGTTGCGAACTTGCTGGTTAGGAATACGCAAGCGAATGATAAGCCAATAAGCGAAAACATGATTGAGGCAATGCGTAACATCGTTTCGTTTAGCTCGGCCTACGTAACGGGCGCGCAAGCCCCACCGTCTTAGCAGTATGACAAGGCTGGGGGTGATGGGGTTGCTGTTGTGCTCGACGATCCACAGTTATGCGGGCTTGGAGTACGGTGAGCAGGAGCAGAGGTGGAGCCCTCGGAGCCAGAGCATCCTAAATCTCATCCACAACAACAGCGTCGCCGAATTGCAAAGGCGGTTCGGTCAAGGGCTGGATCCGAACGAGGTTTTTGAGGGCGGTTTCACGATGCTCTTGTGGACCGCCAACTCGCGAAACACGGAAGCTGCTCGGATGCTCATCGAACGCGGCGCGAAAGTCGACGCGGTTTTGCCGGACGGCAGGAATACCCTGATGCTTGCCGCGCAAGCCTGGAACGTACCGTTGGCGGACTTGCTGCTTCAAGCCGGCATCGATCCGAATGCGCGGGATATCAACGGGCTCACCGCCGCGCACCATTGCGTCAACTGGGCCAAATCTCATTTTATCATCGCCAATCTGGAGCCCGATCAGGCGGAAATCATCAAGTTGATGGCTCAGCACAAAGCCGACGTGAATTTGCCGGACAAGCTTGGTCGAACCGCGTTGATGGTCGCCTCCGGATTCGGCCATCTGCCTTCTCAGCGATTGCTCATCTCGCTTGGAGCGGATATCGACGCTAGAGATCTCAAGGGCCGCAGTGCGCTAACTCTCTGCGCCTTAAACGGGCGCGATTCGGAACTTGTGATGAACCTCACGAAGGCGGGGGCGAAGGTCCGGTTTATGGATGCCCTCCTCCTAGAAGATATCGACGAGGCGATGGACTTATTCGAGGAACCCGGCGCAGCCACCATGATCGGGGAATGTGAAGAAACGACGCTAATGCGTGCCGCCGAGCTTGGAC
>JACDEQ010000105.1 GCA_013816225.1 Armatimonadota bacterium
CACTCAAGGTCATGGATACCGACAACCCTTAGCCTATCGCTCCTGGTAGCGTTGGGCTGCAGAAAGCCGGAGGACAGGCTTGTTTGGGTCGACGTTCAGAAGGCCGCCCGAAGCCTCGCCGTAGTTACGCCGGCAGGGGAAGCATCGGTGAGCTTGTCCGGTTCGCTGCCGGCGGCTACGGTAGCCCTGTCTGCGTTGCAGCCGAGCGACCGGGGTCGCGAAGCTGCGGCAAGGCGGCGAGGTGATGCCGTCGCTCTTATGGGCACACAGATCGAAGCGGCGCTGGTGAGGCTGGAGAACATCTATCGAACGCAGTTGGAAGCGATCGCAAGATCGACGGCTGCGAGCAAGCGAACCGAATTTGCAAATGACCTCCTGGATAGGGCGGAATCTACCCGTAGGGGTGTCGAAGCCATCATGCTGACCCACGTGGATGAGCGGGGCGACGTTCTGGGCCGCCTGGCGCTACTAGCAAAATGGCCACTTCGACCTCTGCATGAGCCTCAACTGTTGAATTTCTTCCCGATAGCCGACCGCAGCGCGGTCGAAGGCCAGTGGCAAAGGGAGATGGATAGACTCAGCGAGCGGCTTGGTGTTATCGACCAGCAGATAGAAGCGCAAATAGGACCGATGCTGGCGGAATATGACAAGTATGGAAAAGACAGAGCCGGTGAGATCGAACTTGTGGAAGGGCAAGAATTGGCATCTGCAAAGGCCGAGGCGAGCAGGCGGGCGAATGAGAGGATCCGAACCGCGAGCCGAGGCGATTTGCCTGAACTGCTCGACGTGAGAGCCGGGGCGTTGCCGGGGCAACCCGCCGTTTCGGCTAATATTCCAGCGGCTGCATTTCGCGCAGAGCCGATCCCCAAGCCGGCGGCCTTGCCACCTCCTATGAACGCGGTGCGGTCTCGCCTCAACATTTGGCTTCGTATTCAGGGGTACAAACTTGCCCGCTGGCCGCGCGAAGCGCCAGACAGAACGGGAGACTTCATCGCTTGGATCAACCATCAATAGGCTGGACCCTGTCCGAACTTGCCGAGATCGTCGGGGGCGAGCTGTGCGGACCAGCAGATTTACGCATTGCCCAACCTGTCCCCGCGGGAGATGATTGCCCGGAAGGCATTACCTTCGCCGAGTCGCCGAAGTACCTTGCGATCGTCGAAGCTACCGATGTCGGAGCCGTGCTCGTGAAGCTCGACGAGGCAAACTGCAACAAGCCGCATATTCGCTGCCAGTCTCCCAGGGAGGCTTTCGGCCGCCTCTTGGCCATAACCTGGCGTGACCTCCCGCTCGTGGAAGGCATGCACGCGACAGCCATCGTATCGCCGGACGCCAAAATTGATGCCGGGTCGAGCGTGGGACCGTTTTGTGTCATTGAAGGCGGAACCCACGTTCGCACAGGGGCCAAAATCCACGCATTTTGCTATGTTGGCGAGCAATGCAGAATCGGCGAGGGTGCGAAGCTTTACCCACGTGTGACCCTCTACCGCGACGTGCGGATCGGCGACCGATCGATCATCCATGCGGGAACGGTGCTCGGCGCGGACGGTTTCGGCTACTTTTGGGATAGTTCGCGACACCGAAAGGTGCCCCAGGTCGGCGGAGTGAGAATCGAGGACGATTGCGAGATCGGCGCCCTGACCGCAATCGATCGGGCGACGGCCGGAAATACGCGGATCGGGAAAGGTGTGAAGATCGACAATCTGGTACAGATCGCACACAACGTGGAAGTGGGCCAGGACACGGTCCTTGCGGGACAAGCGGGCGTCGGCGGCAGTTCAAAGCTCGGGGCTCGAAACTTCGTTGCCGGACAGGTGGGGATCAAGGATCACGTCACGATAACGGATGACGTTACTCTAGCTGCCAAGACGGCTGCGACCGCTGATATCCTCGAGCCCGGCGCGTACTGGGGGGCCTTGGTACCTCGAAAGTCGGGATTGGAAAAGCGGATACAGGTCGCGCTCTCGGAGCTTCCGGAACTGCAAAAGCGTGTGCTGCGCCTCGAGGCCGAGATCGCGGAGCTTCGCGGCAAAGCATGAGAATCGAGTTCGGTCGCGTTACGCTGGCGAGTACCGCAGAGTTCGAAGGCGTTGGTATCCACGGCGGCATCGCATCTTTGGTGAAGGTAAGGCCGGGTGCGGAGGGTATCGCTTTCACACGGTCCGGCGAGCGCTTCCCGGCGACGCCCGATTCAGTAACGGACACGACGCGGAGCACGACTCTCGGCACGGTCCGGATGGTAGAGCACCTGATGAGTGCATTCGCCGCCCTGGGCGTGACCGATGCGGAAGTCAAGGTCGAGGCAGACGAAATGCCCATTCTGGACGGGGGCTCTGCGACCTACCTTGCCGGCTTGAAGGCTTCGGGATCGGCGCCGGTTGGATGGAAGTCGGCTCTGAGCCTGTTCGGCCGGGTGAATCTTCAGGAAGGGCCGTGTCGTATCGGGGTATCGGTCGGCACGGGGCGGTGGCGGTACGAGTACGACCGCGAAGGGTCTTTCCCCGGCCCCCAAGTTTTCGAGACCCGGATCGACCAGAAAACCTACGCTGCAGAAGTCGCTCCGGCGCGAACATTCGCTTACGAAGAAGAACTCGAATGGCTGCGAAGGGCCGGCTTGGGCAAGGGGGGCACGGAGGAGAACACGCTCGTGATCGGCAAGGATGGGTATCGTACTAAGCATCTTTTCACGGACGAAGCGCCGCGACATAAGCTGCTCGACTGCATGGGAGACATCGCGCTCGCCGGCATACCCTTACGATTTCTGAATGTGGTGGCCGAGAGGACGGGGCACAAGATGAACGTCGAAGCAGCAGCCAGACTCGTTGAGATCTGCGAATGGGAGATTTAGATATTGGACATTAACGATATCCAGAAGATACTGCCCCACCGGCATCCGTTCTTGCTCGTCGACCGAATGGAGGAGCTCGAGGTCGGCAAGCGAGGCCGGGGCTACAAGAATCTCAGCATCAACGAGTACTTCTTTCAGGGGCACTATCCGGGAATGCCGATCATGCCCGGCGTGCTTATCATAGAAGCGATGGCCCAGGTTGGCGCGTTAGTGTTAATGTCGGATCCGGCATTCGGCGATGTTAAACCCCTTGTCGTCGGAATAGACAAAGTCAGATTTCGTCGGATGGTCGTGCCCGGCGACCGGTTGGTGACCAACGCCGAAGTTATTTGGTTTCGCAAAGGCATCGGCTGCATGAAGGGCGTCGCCACGGTCGATGGGGAGATCGCCGCAGAGGCAGAACTAACATTCAAAATTCTCAAGAACGGGGAATTGAGTTGACGGGAATCCACCCGTCTGCTATCGTCGATTCAAGAGCATCGATCGGCGAAGGGACGAAGGTGGGTCCGTTTGCGATTGTCGAGGTTGGCGCGAACCTTGGCAAAGACTGCTTGGTCGAAGGCCATGCGGTCATCCGCAGCGACGTCACGATGGGCGATCGCAACGTCGTCGGGCAGGGGGCTATCATCGGCGGAGACCCGCAAGATCGCAAGTACAAGGGCGAGACGACGTACCTAAAGATCGGCAACGACAACGTCTTTCGGGAGTTCGTTACCTTGCACCGAGGCACCGGCGCCGGCAAGTCCACCGTTATCGGCAACAACAACTACTTAATGGCTTTTACGCACGTTGGGCATAACTGCAGGATCCATGACAATGTGACAATCGCGAACAGCTGCGGCATCAGCGGCCATGTGACTATCGAAGACGGCGTGAATATCGGGGGCATGACCGGCATTCATCAGTTCGTGCGAATCGGGAAATTCTGCATGATAGGCGCCATGTCCGGTGTCGGCGTCGACGTGCCACCCTTCATGCTTACCGAGGGAAGGCGCTGCCGCGTTTACGATATCAACGCGATCGGCCTCCGCCGATTGGGTTATGGCCCGGACGTGAGGATGGCCCTGCACAAGGCGTGCAAAATCCTATACCGGTCGGAGCTCAGCATGCCTGACGCGATCGAAAAGGTTCGCGCGGAAATTCAGCCGCACCCTGAGGTCGAGTATTTGCTCGCGTTCATCGAGAACGTCAGCGAAGGGCGCTACGGCAGACAAGACCAAAAGTGACGCCGCCGCGGGTCCTGATCTCCGCGGGAGAGGCCAGCGGCGACGCGGTTGGGGCGGAACTGGTCAAGGAGATGAGGCGTCAGGGCTTCAACGGCGAAGTGTTCGCGGTCGGAGCAAGGAAGCTCGAACAGGCGGGCGCACAGCTGATTGCGGATAGCTCCACTTGGGGGGCACTTGGTGTCTACCAGGCGTTGAAGATGGCTCCGAAGCTGCTGATTGGCGCCCGAGGAGTTTCTAAATGGCTCGAGTCGAAAGTTCCTGACTTGGTTATCGCCATCGACTTCGGATACATGAATGTTCGGCTGTGTCGTAAGGCGAAGAAGCTTGCCTCCAAGGTGCTGTACTTCATGCCTCCGGGCAGTTGGCGAAAGGACCGGCAAGGCTCCGACTTGGCCCACGTCGCAGACAAGATCGCGACGCCGTTCTCCTGGTCTGCGGACTTGCTGCGGAAGGCGGGGGCCAACGTCGAATGGGTCGGCCACCCCGCTGTCCAAATGGCTGGCGAGGCTTGCGATGGCGAGCGCGATGTTTTGGCGATCTTGCCGGGCAGCCGCAAACACGAGATAGAACTCAATCTGCCGGTATTCGCAAGGGCAGTTGCGCTTCTTGGTGAGATGGCGGCCAAACCGGTTATCGTGGCTGCGCCGAACGCGGATTCAGGCATGCTCGGCCGTCTGTGGAACAAACACTGTCCGACGAAGGCGGAAGTAAGCCGCGCCGGACCTTACGAGACTTTGAAGCGCTCGCGGGCAGCGATTATCTGCACAGGCACTGCGACGCTAGAGGCAGCAGTTTGTCGGACACCGATGGTGGCGGCCTACGTGTTGGACCCCTTGATGATTCTCGAAGCGAAGCTCATTAGGCTCAAGGTCGACTTTATTGCGTTGCCGAACATCCTCTTGGAAAAGCATGCGGTGCCGGAACTCTATCACCCGAACGCGTCGCCGGAAACCATCGCGATAGAGACATCCAAACTGCTAAGAGACAGCGCCGAGCGGCAGGCGCAACTCGACGATTTCGAAGAAATTGTCAAGATACTGGGCCCGAACGACGCCATAACGCGAACCGCAAAGATGGCCTTGGAGCTAATCTAACTCCATCGGCGCGAGTTCCGGCCACAAATTTGACAACTTTCGCGCATGCTGCACAAGCTCGATTAAAACGCGGCCGTCGCCGCTAAATCGATATTCGACGTGCGGCGGAATCTCGTCGAACGTCTCCTTGAGAAGGAAGCCTTCCTTCTGCAGGCGGTCAATGCAGCGGTAGAAAGCTTTCGTGGAGATACCGTCGAGTTCGCGCTCGATCTGTGTTGGGCGCGCCACGCCTCGGTCGATTGCATCGAGGATGCCCATCGACCATTTGCAGCCCAATGATCTGCGCGAGCCCGGCAAACGCGGCGCTAGCCATTTGCTCAATTATGCCCCACTAACTTTTCGGACAGTGTCTTGACAGGGCGGCGCAGTCGATATACTATGGGTTCAGCCGCGCACTGAAGCGGCGGTAAGGAGGAAACAAATGAATATGTTGAAATGGATTGCGGCCATCGTCGCTCTGGGAGTCTTGACGGCCTTTGCCTACATGCCGCAAGACCCGCTAAGGGTCGGCCCGGGCATCTACAACCTGAAGCTCGATAACGACCGGGTCCGGGTTTTCGTCGTCAAATTTGCGCCGGGTCAATCGATCGACGTGCATGCCCATCCCGATCACGTGGTATATGCAGTGAAGGGCGGCCGCTTGATGATGCACGAGGTCGGCAAGGATCCGATGACCATGGACGTCGCTACCGGCGCGACACTGTTCCTGCCGGCCCAGAGCCACTCGGCGAAGAATGTGGGCAAGACGCTTATGAAGCTGGTGGTCGTTGAATTGAAGTAACCCATTTCAATTTCGTTAGGCCCGGTGTCGGCCCAATCGCGCCGGGCTGTTTCTGCAAATGGCCAAGTGACGCCGATTCATCGTTATTTTTTGTTTACCTGCTTTCTTGGGCACCTTTTAATCGGGAACACGGGAAGTTCACACTTATGCGTGCGGTTCGATCGACGCTAGATTCTCCCTAACTTCCCAGTCTTTCTATTGGCCTCGATTTCGGGAAATGCGTTGATTCGGGAAGTTTCCGAGATCGAGCATCGGCCAACTCTTAGGGCATCGGCAACGGCGGCGGTAAACCGCAGCATACGATTCTGGTAAGTTCATAGCGCCAACCGCCAAAATGAGCCAAATCAGCGTGGTATGTGAGGAGCCCTTACAGTTCAATTGCTTCGCCTCTGTCCGAGGGTAGCACATGTGCCACCTTGGATGGCCGAGGCAATGAAAGCTGAGCGGCGGGGGCCGGCCGCAAGCATGGTTGCTTGGCGAGCCGAGGCGTCATCTTGTCCTCCCTCGTGCTCGCAATCGATTCACAATTAATCGGTCAGGGTCCATTTCACTTGATCGACGCGCGCGAACCACGGGTAAATGAAAACCGGCCCTTGCGCTTTGTAGGCGACCCTCGACCGCAGTTCCAGGTTGGGGCCGATGAATCGCTCCGGGTTCGACGTTATGACGACGACAACCGTCGAATCGGACGTCGTCGCGGTGCTCGTGTTCAGCGTCTCGTAGGCTTGCGTGTCGAAGTTGTAGAGTGCAATCCTCTCCTCGATATTCGACACGCTGCACTGCGACTCTACGGAGAACTCAATCCTCGATGGCGTGGCATTAGAGGAGGTCGCGTTCACTATCAGTTGAATCGGCGGTTCTTGCGAGGAAAAGACCACACCCGGTCTCATGACAAGGCGGTCATCGTCGCTCGCGAGCAGGCTATTCAGGTTCCCGCTGATTACCGAGCCGCGGAGCAGGGAGAACGAGGATGGTACGATCTGGCCCTGTTGGACGTACTTGATCGTTGCGTAGTCCATATAGGTCCCCGCGCCCCAGGAGTGGCCAGTGACGTAAACATTCCCCGCTGCGTCCACGGCCAGCGCTCTGGCACCGTCCCAATCGTTTCCCGGGCCGTCGTAGCGAGCTACCCACCGCTGATTGCCGTTGAAATCGTACTTGATCGTCGCGTAATCGTAGGTGTCTCCCTCAGCGTAAACGTAGGAG
>JACDEQ010000106.1 GCA_013816225.1 Armatimonadota bacterium
CCGCAGGAGCGACCGCTGCCGGCGCCGTTGCGGGCGGAGTGACCGGATACCTCAAGGATCAGGGACTGCCGGAGCATGTCGCCACCAACTACGGTGAAGCCTTTGACCGAGGCGGAGCGATTCTCGCTGTAACCCTGCCGTCCGGTGATCTCGACATCACCAAGGCCGAGTCGGTGCTTGCTAAGTACGGGGCGACGAACGTCGGCTCCTACGACGCAGCATTGCGATAGACTTCGCGCGTGAGCAGCAGGAAGGCGGGGTGATTCGTCGCTCCGCCTTCTGGTGTTTAATGCTTGTATGCAACCCAACGAGCATCATTACGATTTGACCGTCCGCTGGACCGGAAACCTGGGCGAAGGCACGAGCGGATACCGCTCATACAGCCGAGACCATGTCGTCAATGCCGACGGACCTCCTGAGATCATCGCATCGTCGGACCCCGCGTTCGTGGGTGATAAAAGTCGGTGGAATCCAGAGCAGTTGCTGCTGGCCGCCGCCGCCCAGTGCCATATGCTCTCGTATCTTTACGTTGCTTCCAAGGCCGGCATCGTTGTCACGGCGTATGAGGATCATGCTGAAGGGACGGTTGCCATGAGCCCCGATGGCAGCGGCCACTTCGCATCGGCGACTCTGCATCCACAAGTCACGATCACCGATCCGGACAAGCAAGAACTCGCCGCATCGTTGCATCATGAAGCTGGCCAAGTTTGCTTCATCGCCCGCAGCGTGAACTTCCCCATCGCCCATGAGCCGCACGTCGTAGTCGAAGTTCCCGCCTAGACCAGTTCTTGGAGGAAGCGCTGCGATGTGGAGACGCTTACTGCCGTTATAGAAATAGGCAAATAGGTCTTATGGGTCCTATTCTCCCGACTTGTCCTATTCCTCCTCTTCGTCTTATCTTCCCTGCGGCAACCTGTTGATAATCCGCCCCCAACCCGCTCAATAAAGCTCGGGAATCCCAACCTGTGCACATCCGGGCGTACTTCTGCTCGGTGACTAACTCGTGAATTGCAGAAGCCGGGCCACCGACGCCTCCGTTAGCGAGACTCCGCGCGGGCAACGGACGGCGGAACCGTCTTGCCTTCAGCCTTCCGACGCGCGACAGCCGCCTTGACCCGCTCGATCGTCTCCTTGGCCACAGCCTTCTCGAAGCTTCGGAAGCCCGCAAGTTTGAAACCGTGTTTCTTGGCAAGGCGTTGGGTCTCCAGCACCTGCTCGGCGGTCACGTCTTTGCCGATCGTGAACGGCTCCGGCCGGTCCTCCAATGCCAATAGCATCGTCTCGCTCATGCAAGCATAAGCCGTCTTGGGCGGAAACCCGAACTCCATGCCAAAGCGCACGTCACCGGGTACCGCCACCACTCCGCCCTCGATCACAAGCACGTCGTCCCGCTCTCTGGACACGCGCACGCTGACATCCCTGGGGCGCGCCACATCGCATACGACCGCGCCGGATTTGAGGTGCTCGGGCTGAATTACCGCGTCGCCGGCGCTTGTGACGGTAACGATCACCTCGGCTTCACGCAAAGCATCGATACTCGTCGTCGCGGTTACCTCCACGCTGATAGAATCCGCGACGGCCTGAGTGCGCGCAAGATTGCGCCCGATCAGCACCGTTCTTTCGAAGTGTGGCGCCATAAGCTGGGCACAAGTCTTGCCGATCGCTCCGGTCGCCCCAACCACAGCGAGGGTGGCTTTCGAAGTATCGATTTCCATGAGCTTCGCCGCTTCCATTGCGCCGTCGATTGCGGTCGCTACCGTGTAGCTGTTCCCGGTCGTGACGGCGATCGGACTGCGGTCTGAAATAGTCTTGCCCCCATCACCGACGACCGCGGTGAACGCCCCGAGCCCGATGATCTTCGCTCCTTTCGAAGCCGCCAGTTCGCAGCACTCTAAAATGCGGCCGTAGACAAACTCCAGCGGCAGTTCGAGCATCATCCTCGGAGAAAGCGGGCAGCCGATGAACCAGCCCTTGGTCTGAGCCCCGGTCGGCGACGTCACCCCCGTAATTTCGCTCAGCACCATCGGTTTCTTCCTTCTCAGAAACCACTCGATTCCCTTTTCAGGCAGGAATCTTACGAGAGGATATTTGCGGGCGACATCTCGCTTGGCGTCGATGGGATGCACCACAAAGGCGAACGGCGTCATGCCCTAGGCTTTCTTCTCTTCAGCCAACTTGCGCCCGTCTTCGGCGTTCATATCGATGTATTCGCGCCATTGGCTGGGCACGTCGGTATCCACGAAGATCGCGGTCACAGGACACTCCGGCTCGCACAAACCGCAGTCGATGCATTCGTCCGGATTGATGAAAAGCATATCGTCACCCTCGTAAATGCAGTCAACGGGGCAAACAGTAACGCAGGATTTATCTTTAACACCAATACAGGGTTCGGCAATTACGTAAGGCATATCTTGTGTTCGACTCTAATCTACCCGTTCGCAGGATTCGGAAGCGAGTAATCTGTAGCCCGTGATTCGCGCTTCGGTTTTGGGTAGTGGCAGTTGGGGGACGGCGCTTAGCCTTCACGTCGCCCGCACCGGTGTTCATGTTTCGCTCTGGGGTCGCGACCCCTTGGAGATCGAATCGCTGCGAGCTCATCGTGAGAACCGGCGCTACCTGCCTGGCTTCCAGTTTCCCCCGGAGATAGTACCGGTAACAGCGGCTCCGAACGAGGCCGATTTCTGGGTTTTGGCCATCCCGAGCGAAGGCGCGCGTGCGGGCTGTGAATTGCTACCTGCAGATCCGCTTGTCGTCATCGCGGCTAAGGGGCTGGAGCCGAACACTTCCAAGAGAATGAGCGAAGTCGTACTCGAAGAAAGGCCCGGAGCAAACGTTTGTGTACTGAGCGGTCCAAATCTCGCCGTAGAGCTTGCTAGAGGCATCCCAACGGCCACGGTCATCGCGTCTCAAGACCGGGCTTGCGCAGAATGGGTGCGGGAGCGCTTCGCAACACGTAGCCTTCGCGTATACACAAGCACGGATCTCGTAGGCGTCGAGCTTGGCGGCGCCCTCAAGAACGTCATGGCGATCGGCGCCGGCATGAGCGATGGGCTGGGTTTCGGCGACAACACCAAGGGCGCGGTCATTGCCCGCGGCCTGCACGAAATGGCATTCCTCGGAGTAGCGCTCGGCGCAAAGGTCGAAACGTTTATGGGCCTCAGCGGGGTAGGTGACCTCTTCGCCACTGCGGCCAGCGTTCTCAGCCGCAACTATCGGGTCGGCCGGGCGCTGGGAGAAGGCAAGGGCCTCGACCAAGCCCTCGAAGAGATCGGGCAAGTCGCGGAAGGCGTCCCAACGGCCCACGCCGCCGTCGAACTCGCGCATCGGTCCGAAGTCGAGGTGCCCTTGATGGAAGCCATCGCCCGGGTTCTAGATGGGAAAACACGCCCGCTCGACGCTGTCGCTGAACTCATGGAGCGTACGCCTCGTTCCGAGGTGTAAACTCGTCACGTGCCCTGGCTCGACATTGTCCTCGTTCTGTATGCGATTCTCACCTTCGGAGGCGGCGTCATGGGCTATGTGAAGGCTGGAAGCTCCCAGTCGATTATTGCCTCCTCGATCGCCGCCGTCTTGGTGTTGCTCGCAGTTTGGCTTGCGCGTAGCAATCGCTCCGTGGGATATGGGTTGGCCGCGCTCGTTGCCTTGACTCTGGCCGGGTTTTTCGGATACCGAGTTTCGCAAGGCAGCCTCATGCCGGGCGTGCCGGCGCTCGCGATAAGCCTCATCGCTTTGAGCTGCCTCGCCTACGCCTGCATCAGGGCCGACTAGGCCATGTTCCCCAACCCGGACGCGTCCGCACTCTAGGGTTGGACAGGATCGCCAGAGTTGTGCAGAATAGGTATGACAAATCAGATTTCCAAGATGTGTGTGATGAAAAGCATGGTTAGAGTTATTCTTTAGTCTTTCGGTCTCGCGACGCCCGCCATCAGTCTTATGTTTTAAGACCATTTCGAAAGCTACTTCAACGTCACAGTGACGTTCGCTGCAGGGAAGTCTTTAGCGAGAATGGCTCTCGTTCGGCTTGGCTCGCCCACCCACGGCTTCGACCAGAACCAGCGGTATGTGCCGTCGACAAACTTCACCCAGGTCGGGCCGGAAACCTACCTGGTGCAGGCGCCGACGTCGTCGACCGATGCTCCGCCCTGGAACTATAGGTTGTTCGTCCTGCATAACTGCACGCCGCACAACGTCCCGTCCGTTGCACACAGTACGTGAAAATGTTACAACCCGACATAGCAGCGCGTGTAGAGGTGCCCTCGTACGCGCGCCATGCAATCGGGCAGTGGAATGTGATAGCTGTCGTTTGTTGGGCGTGAGTCTCCGCGGGCAAAGCGATACGCCGGGCGTTCCCCCGTTGATTTCAAGCTTGATCGCACTCGGATGCCTCGCCTGCGCCCACCTCAAGCCCAACAAGCCATTCGCTTCGCAGGATACTGCAGATGAAAAAGGACCGTGGCACGTTCCGCACCACCAGGTCTTCGCGCAGCGTGCCCTCGCAGGTCATGCCGGCCTTCTCCATCACGCGCCTGCTCGCAGGGTTCCTCGTGTCCGCACGCGCGTAAATTCTGTTCAAACCGAGGTCTTCGAACCCGTGCTGGATCAACCGGGCGGCGGCCTCCGTCGCAAGGCCCATACCCCAATGCTCGGGGTGCAGGATGTATCCGATCTCCGCCCGCCGATGCGCGGGCGTAGGGTTGATTCCGCACCCGCCGATGGGCCTATCGTCGCCTCGCAGGGTAATCGCGTAGCCTCGCTCGGGGCTGGTCGCCGCTCTCGCCAAGAACTCGTGAGTATCTGCCGTCGAGCGGTGCGTGTCGAACAGCATATACTGCGTTGCTTCCTCCAGGCTGGCGTAAGCGAACAAGCCCGGGGCATCCGAGGTCGCTTTCCAGGGCCGCAGAACCAGCCGTTCGCTCTCGAGCACGGGAATGTCGAGCATTGCGTCGATTTTATCCGTCAGAATCCTTTGAGTGCGCAAAACCGCAGTCATCACCGGAGGCACCGGGAATCTCGGTCACGCCGTCGTCGCCCGATTCGTCGAAATTGGATTCGATGTCCACCTCTCGGCGATCGACGAGGAAGACAAAAACCGCTACGACGGCACCGGGGCAATTGCGGCCGCAAACCTTGCCGACTTGGACTCGACTAAGAGCTGGGCGACCGAAATCCCCGCGCCGGTTCATGCCCTCGTCTTGATGGCTGGCGGCTTCTCGATGAATACCCTACTGGACCTAGGGCGCGGCGATTTCGACAATATGTTCGACACGAACGCCAAGACCGCATTCAACTGCTTGAGCGCCTTCGCCGGGAAGCTGCAGCGTGGTTCGAGCGCCGTTCTCGTCGGCAGCCAAGCGTATGCCGGCGCGGCGGGTATGTCGCTTTATGCCGCCTCCAAGGCCGCTGTCGTGAGCCTCTCCAAGAGCGCCGCGCTCGAGTTCAAACCGCAAGGAGTCCGCGTCAACGCGATCTTGCCGGATATCATCGACACCCCCGCGAACCGTAAGTCGATGCCGAACGCGGACTTCGACAAATGGCAGAAGCCCGAAGAGATAGCCGAGGTTATCGCGTTCCTTTGCTCGGACGGCGGTTCGATCATCAGCGGCAATACTATCGAGCTGGGACGCGTTTAGTAGCCGCCGGGGTGGGCCCGCCTCCACGACCAGGCAGTCGCGACCATGGTCTCTAAATCCGGATAACGCGGCGTCCAACCGAGTTCGTCGCGAATCTTCGCGGAACTTGCCACAAGTGTCGCCGGGTCGCCGGCCCTTCTGTCCGCGTTCGCGTATAGGAGTGCATGGCCCGTCACCTTACGCACGGTCTCGATGACCTGCTGATTGGAATACCCTTCTCCGTTGCCCATGTTGTAGGCCCCACCGTTCCTCGACTCGATGCTCTCCAGCGCGAGAATATGCGCGTCGGCGATGTCGGCGATGTGGATGTAATCGCGAACGCACGTTCCGTCCGGGGTCGGGTAGTCGGTGCCGTAGAGCGAAAACTTAGTCCGTTTGCCCAGGACGACCTCGATCAATAGCGGGATGATGTGGGTCTCCTTGAGCCGAAACTCCCCACGCTCTTCCGTCGCGCCACAAGCATTGAAGTAGCGCAGCGAGACGTGCCTGACGCCGTACGCCCTCCCGTACCACGCCAATGTCCGCTCGAACATCAGCTTCGATTCACCATAAGCATTGACAGGATTCTTCGGCGCGTCCTCCGGAATCGGGAGTGCCTCAGGTTGGCCGTAGACCGCCGCGGTGGACGAAAATACGATCTTGTCGATTTTCGCAGAGCGCATGGCATCGAGCAGGTTCAGCCCGCCCGCAACGTTCGTTCGGAAGAACTTGCCAGGCTCGCTGTCGTCGATCGATGCTTCGGCTGCCAGGTGGACAACCGCCACCGCCCCGCTGCCCGCCACCGTCTCTCTCAGCCACCTCTCGTCTAGAATGTCCCCCTCCCGAAAATCGGCATCTTCCGGCACCGCGGCGCGGTTTCCGGTTTGCAAATTGTCGATTCCGACCACCTCGTGGCCGCTCTCCAACAGCCGCTCCCCAACAACGCTCCCGATATAACCCGCAATCCCCGTAACCAAAACTCTCATCGCCGCACATTATGGCAATTCCGAAGCCTTCAGTCTCCAGTCTTTCGTAGGGGTACTCTGAACCGTGCTCCATCCCAAACTGAGTTCGCCCGGCAACGTCCTGCGCAGCCTCCTCGATCAACCTCCGCTCATCGCTCCCGGCGTATACGACGCGATCACTGCGAAACTCGCCGAGCAGGCAGGCGCAAAAGCCGTTTATCTCAGCGGCGCGGGTGTTACCAACAGCATGACCGCTATGCCCGACATCGGCCTCCTCACGATGGACGAGATGGCGCGACAGGCCAACTACGTCTGCTCCGCGGTGCAGGTTCCCGTCATCGCCGACGCCGACACGGGGTACGGCGAGAGCTGGAACGTCATGCGAACCGTCCGCGAGTTCGAGCGAGCCGGCCTCGCTGGGCTGCATCTTGAGGACCAGATGTCCCCCAAGCGCTGCGGCCACCTGGACGGCAAGCAGGTCATCCCCGCTTCTGACATGGCCGCCCAGATCACAGCCGCCGTCAAAG
>JACDEQ010000402.1 GCA_013816225.1 Armatimonadota bacterium
CCTCAGTACCATCCAGCCAGAACCGCGCGCGGCCTAAGGCAGAGCCATCACACTTGCCCTAATCGGTCGGTAAGACCGACCCATTATCGCGAGCTCGTGGCCTCGAGCGGAGAGCATCCTCATCGCTGACGACAAGCGGACCGTTCTCTGCGTCTTGCTAACGAAAGCGAACCCCAACGACAAAAAGCCTGTCGAGGAAGCCATCCTCCTTCGAGTATCCGTCCACGAGGGGAAACTGTATCTATCGCCTGTGAAAGCGCCCGACCCAAAAACCGGCGTCTTCTCGCCCTGGATTCTCCGGACGAAGGTGGTTCGATCGTGATTACTTTCGAGTACGATCCTTCTCCGTGACCAACACAGCCTTACGGCTTCGCGGCGACGCCTGCTTTGCACCCGATGCACCGGATGAGGTCGATCTATCACTGCCTTTCGCTAGGGTGGCCTTCCGTCGCTTGCCTTCCACCTTGCCCACATTCACCTGTTGCTGCCCAACGTTGACCTGCCCTGCCTGTTGGACAACTATCGGCGGAGTCGCCCTCCTAAGCTCTTTCAACGTCTTCACCAGCTGCAAGTACATCCGTTGGAATCTCTCGACCATGGTCGCAGATTGCTCAAGGGCTTCCGCCTCATCTACCCTCGGGAGCACTTGCCGTCCACTTTCGCGATCCCGATCAAAACCGAGCATGAGGTGCGACGCGTGTCGTCCGATCCACTGCTGATGTAGCATAGATGTCTGAGTGATCATGTCGATAATGTGCAACTCGCTCCCCGTCTGTGGTTGCCATTCTTTAATCAGCGAATCGCGCGTAACCATGAAGCATGCTCTATCCGCCGGGCCAAAGTCATAGTGCGCGCTGAGCGCGCGGGCCGCTCGATTCCCGGACAAATAATCGTCGTTGGCAGCATCGTAGTTTCTCTGCCAAGCCTTGGCGCAGACGTCGGGCTCTCGCACGGCCATTGCTGACAGATCCATCCACGAGATTTGCTCGACAGGACCCTCCAACAGCCGAAGTCTGTAGGACTCCGGATCGAAGTCTCGAACCTTGGCATGTGCTTCGGCGCTCGAGAGTTTGTCGGCCTCCTCATAGAAGCGGACCAGGGCGAGGTAGCTCTGGGCCATCTCTCTAACCGGAGGTGCTTGACGAGTGCTGAGTCTTTTGCTAAGCATATTGTCTAAGGCTCCTTACTTCGCGGGCCATCTCCCTAATCGCCGATAGGGCGAACCGCACAACTTTGCGACGAGCTCGTACGCCACGCATTGCGGCCTGCCACTCTGCACAAAGTGCCTTGACTGCTTCAGCCGATTCCGGTCGCACATAGCGTTTGCGCAAGCGGCCTCCCTCGCGCCACAAGCGGTACCAATAGGGCCCGCACAGCTTCTTGCCCCGCCGCACGTATTGCTTGCAAACCCACCCCGGAAGCATGTTAGATAACGTTGTTTTAGTTTCCATATGCCGATTAGACAACTTTCGCGAGACGGCCGGCTGTGTGGATAGCGCATTCCGCTCCTATCCACCACCCCTTTCGCTAATCACAGTGGGTTTTGGAGGCTGGGCGCCCTAATTAGGGATTGATGGAATCGTGGGTCGACGCAATTCGAGACGGCGCTATAAATGGACGAAGCGGACCGCGACCGTTCGCGTTCGACGTGCGGCCGCTTGTTCGCTGTCTTCGACTCGGCCGGCCGGTCCCTCTCCTTATCTGCGGTCCAAAGCCCTGCTCAGACCACGGGTGGAGACGGCTCGAGCATGGATTCTGGTTTGAGACTCCTGGCTTGCGTGGATATGGAAATGCCGACCAAAATGGCAGCAGCTTTGACCGCGCTTCTTATCGTTTCTCGGCTTCGACCATGTGCTGTGCCTATCTCTGCCCAGGACTTTCCAAGTACGACTCTCTCGGCAAGCCATATAAAGTGGAGAGGCTCCCTGACCGTGGGCGCCTGTATATATCCCTCCGCTTCGACCTTGGTCCGAACCTCCCGGCCGTATTTCTCGAGTTTCGAGTCGAACTCCTCTTTGGCGCGGTCGCGGAAGTTCGCCCAGCGCTCGCACGTAGGTTCCCAGCCTTTCTCTAGATCGAAACCAAACGCGATATCCTCGGAAGATAGGGGAGCGCCCCACACGCTATGGCGACTGCCCCAATGCGGAGCGAAATCATCCGTCCATCGGTCATCTGGGTCCCGTTTCATGCGGTCGGCGTACGTGACCATCGTGAATAGGGCTTCGTCATAGGCCCAGTCCTGGTCGATTCGAAATTTCTTGCCCCAGCCGCGCAGCGCTTGGCGCAGCGCCCGCATGGGTTCGTCGCGCCGTTCCTTGTCCTCGGGCGTGAGCAAGATCAACTCGCCCTTCTTTACTTTCTCCCGCGTCTCCGGGGATTTCAGCCATTTTTTGTGACGCGCAGTTTCCCTTCGTTCCAATGCATCGGATCGGGCGTCCAACGGAGTTGGATTAGCT
>JACDEQ010000403.1 GCA_013816225.1 Armatimonadota bacterium
TCCCAATCATCGTGAAAGCTCCAGACGATGCAGTGCTTGGAACTGTGCTCGACCGTCGTTTCGACGTGCGACGCGCTGCGCTTTTCGACACGTCCGCAGCGGTCGCGGGTGTTCCCAATGTAACGGCGCTGCCCGAGCCGCTTGGAATCGCGGCATCGGTTACTCGTTACGCACCGGGAAGCGTCGCGGTACGTCTGGCGGCGCCGGCGCCGAAGGGATCCGCGCTCATAGTCAGTGAGAACTATTATCCGGGCTGGCGGGCAACAGTCGGTGGAAAGCCCGCCGTCACAGGGCGCGCCGACTACACGCTTATAGGTGTCCAATTACCCGAAGGCGCAACAGCCGTCGACCTCACCTTCACGAGCCCTGCATATCAGAAGGGAAAATTTATCACGTTGATTGCGATCGCTGTCGCACTGATTGTGGCCGGTGTCGGCTTCGTCGCGGAACGGAGAAAGGTTGCCTGAAAAAGCACTCGTAATCGTTCCCACATACAACGAGGCGGACAACGTCCCGCAGATTGTTCCTGCAATCCTGTCGCAGGACCCGTCGATCGAAGTTCTTATCGTCGACGACGGATCTCCCGATGGCACAGGCGCAGTAGCAGACGGAATGGCGGCAGCCGATCCGCGCATTCACGTCATTCATCGGCAGGGAAAGCTCGGCCTCGGCACCGCGTATATCGCCGGATTCAAGTGGGCCCTCGCGCGAGATTACGCTCTCATCTTCGAGATGGACGCCGATTTCTCGCATCCGCCCGAGCGGCTTCCGGATTTCCTTCGCGCCATCAAGGATGCCGATCTCGTTCTAGGATCGAGGTACTTGAATGGCGAAGTGAACGTCGTCAACTGGCCTATGAGCCGGCTGTTCCTGAGCTATTCCGCGAACATTTACGCGCGTGGCGTCACGGGACTTCCGATCTTCGATTCAACCGGCGGCTTCAAATGCTTTCGCCGAGTGGTGCTGGAGTCGATCGATCTCGACCACGTCCGCTCCAACGGTTACGCGTTTCAGATCGAGATGAGCTTTCGCGCGTGGAAAAAAGGGTTTCGCATCGCGGAGATTCCGATTGTTTTCTTCGACCGGACCAGGGGACACAGCAAGATGTCGAAGAAAATCGTCAGGGAAGCCGTGTGGATGGTCTGGCGCCTTCGCTGGTGGGGCGTGAGGAGAAAGGTGTGATAACGAAAGGAAGGCCCTTCTATAAGATGAGCGGCTCGGGCAACGACTTCGTGTTCTTCGATGAGGATGCGGACCCAGCGGACGATCTCGAGAACCCGGCGGCGATACAGGAGATTTGTGCCCACGGAACGGGCGTAGGCGCCGATGGGGTGGTGTTCTTCAGCCGCCCGCAGGACGGCGTCATCGACATCCGCTACTACAATAGTGATGGCTCCGGTGGCGAGCTCTGCGGGAACGCCACGTTGTGCTCGGTTCACTTGGCGAGGCTGCTGGGAAGCTCGGCCGACCAGATGACGGTGCACACCGCGGCCGGAGACGTCGATGCCAGGCTTGTGGATCGCATGCCTGAGATCGATCTCGAAGACGTGGGCGAGGTCATCCCGGATTTCCCGGCGATTTCGCTCCTCGGCTCGGAGAAGAGAATCGGATACGCGCTGGTTGGCGTCCCTCATATCGTTATTGAGGTCCCCGATGTGTCGGCAGTTGACGTCCTGGGACGTGGGCGCGAGATCCGCCGTCACCGTTCGCTGGCCATGGGAGCGAACGTGAATTTTGTCGCGCCAGGCTCGGGCGACGCCAAAGTCTGGTCAATTCGGACCTACGAGCGCGGAGTCGAGGGCGAGACGCTGGCCTGTGGGACTGGGGCCGTGGCGTCAGCGATCCTTCTGACAGCCTGGGGGAACGCTTCGGAGCCCGTCAGCCTGGTTACCAAATCCGGCCGGATTCTGACCGTCCGGCTCAGGCAGGCTGGTGAGGGGTGGAAGCCTTCGCTCCGCGGCAACGCCGATCTGGTCTTTACGGGTCGGCTCGAGCCCGTCCGCCAACATACCTCTTAATTTGCCTCAGGTCAGCGGCGAAAGGTCTTTACCAGTAAGAGGATACGTGCACCAGGGCACCGATCGGCAGAGTGTTTCTCCACATTTCTGCCACAGTGTTGGTTTACATAACATATATTATACGTTGTTCACCACGGGCGTTGAGGGGCCGTCTATCCCTGCAGATAGCTAGCTCTTGGTCTGCACCGCCGCATCCGTTGCCGGGGTCGCCAGCATCTCTCCCAAACGAACGCGCGCCTCTCCCGCGACCGTTCCCTTGGAGTCCGCGGCGAGCACAGTCCAGATCCGCTTCGCATCCTCTTTGCGGCCGCCGAGGAGGTACGCGTTCGCCGCGAGCGACTCGTAGCGCTGGCGATCCTCGTCGAACCGAGCCCGCTTCGCCGCAGCCTCATACTCGCCGGCTGCCTCAACGAATTTGCGGAGCTGCTCG
>JACDEQ010000404.1 GCA_013816225.1 Armatimonadota bacterium
CCGCGGAGATGTCCGCCGGAGCGGATTTCTCGCCGACCAGAGGAGGCGCATCAAAAGTACAGGCCGGCCTCAAGAAGATAGTCGTCCTACTTGATGGGAAATTCCGCCTCAAGGTGACGGACGCCCAAGCGGCGGCGAGTTGCAATTTCGAATATGACCCGGGCGCAACTGGGAGGTTCACAGGATCGGAGTACTTAGCGGTGGATGAATGGGTCGACATTCAAGTCGAAAGCAAGAATTACAGGTTCACGCTCACCGACGCGGATGAAAGTTCGTGCTCAATGGAGGTATCAGAGCGCTGACTTTGGACTGTGGTGTGCGCGTGAATAGCGGACCCGGCAGGATCCACGCGACATGAGACGGAGAAGCTAGTGGAGTTCGGCACATGACTTTAAGGGACAGGCTCAGTCGCATTCAAGGCGACACCGTGGATGGTCACCACTTTATAGCAATCCGAGAGAGCATGGCTCGCGCTGCCAGACTTGCGAATGACAATCGCCGTCGCCTGGCAGCGTTAAGCGAGGTGATCGATGACATGATTCTCCCCCCGGTTCCTTCCCAACCGCCGCCGCTCAGAAATCTGCCCGCTCATCCACACTTCGTTATCCTGCAGGCTAGCGCCATGGTCCGGCTGCGCGGCGAAGCCTGATGCCTATCAATCCTGATTCCGAGGCAGCTTGATGATCGAGGGCTTTGCTCAGCCGCCTTACCCCAAACGGAGAACCTCAACACGCCGCCGTTACTCGCACCGTGCAGCTTGCGCGGCATGCAGCCTTCTATCAGGGTTCAATGCGCACGAAATTCTTGCTGAGGCGCCGCCGAAGCCGACAAAGTAGCTGAGCAGCTCGTCAGGCTCCGAATAGCCAAAAAAATGCCCCGACATTTCTGCCGAGGCATCAACTTCTGGATGGGTCCACTTATTATGCGTTGGCCAAAGCCTTGCACCTTCCTACTTGCCGGCGAGCCGGGATCAATCCCGCCTCCTGCCATTCGTTCAACCAGTTCGAGAGCGTGGACTTCGGCAATCCGAACCGTTCGCGCATATCGTCTTGAGATCCGAACCGTTCACCAAGTGCTAGCTGAGTAAGCAGGGACTGAAGCACCTGTTCCTTTGCGAACCGTCGCGTACCGTCCGGCTTATTTGGCCGGTTCGGCTTGTTCGGGTTCGAACCGTTCGGCTTATCTGGGCCAAAGAAGCGGCCCAGTTCGGACAGTTCGGCGTCGGATACGTCGGACAGTTCAGTGGGTTCAGCTTTGGCTACGATCGTTTGCTTTTCAGCAATGACAACGATCGTCTTCTTGTCACCTCGGAAAGCAAACCCGAAGCACAGGATGACGCCAAACTCACACACGGCGCTGACGAAGAATGGCTTCGCCATGATCGTGCCGGCCTTTACCCGGTCCTTGTCGACCGAGAAGAACGTGGCGACCAGCTTGGCGAACTGCTCCTCTTCAGGCGCAACGAGCTTCGGCGGGCCGAGCTTTTCAAGTTTGGCTTCATACCCAGCGACCGAGCCTTCGTAGACTGTGATTGTTGCCTCGATGCCCGTGCAGTTCCTGCCCTTGCCAGACTTACACTCGTCGGCAAGTGCCTTGCGCGCTGACTTCAGCATTGCGTCAGCTTCTTTAAGGCTCGCGCGGGTGGCTGCTCGAGCGTCAGCAGCATCGTCGACCTGGGCTTGCGTCCAGGCCATCGTCTCGCCTTGCCGGCCGACGCTCATCAGAACAACGAGGGCGGTGCAGGCAGCAAAGATCAGGCTGAAACCCAGCATCGAGCCGTACTTGCCAACGCGAAACGCCTCAACAGCAATGTGACCGACGAGAATTGCGCCGATGATGACGACCGCCGAGAGTAGGTGCTTCTCAGTGATGGCAGCGCCTTTAATGACGTCGCCAAACACCTGGATGATCGTGCCGCCGAGGAACACAAGTCCCCCGACGAAGGCTAGGCATCGAAGCCCAGTGGTGCTATTCCCGTTCATGTGATTTTCCAATCTTAGGTTGGAAGGTTGCCACGGGGCCCGGGCTGTTGAAGCAGCTGCGGGCCCTACTCTTAACCGCCATAAACGTGATACATAAATTACGCAATGTCAATTGGCTTGACGTATGTTTTTGTATTACATATATTGGCCTCATGCTTGCCGCAGAGAATGAGGTCATGGTCAGAACTCGCGTGGGACGTCCGTCGAAACCGGCTAACGAGCTGCAAACTGTCGTACCGGTTCGGTTCCCCCCTGACTTGATCGAAAGATTGGACGCTGAGCTGACCGCTCGAGGCGACGGCCAGAGCCGGTCAAGCGTCATTCGTGAGTACGTGGCAGGGGCACTCACAGCCGCGGAACGGAAACGCAGGTAATAGCGCTCTGCAAGCGAAGACGTGTCGCCGAACGATCGGGTAAGGCGCACTATCGATGTTGATTATCGATGCTGAATAGGCAGTGAGTTAG
>JACDEQ010000405.1 GCA_013816225.1 Armatimonadota bacterium
CATCGAGGTTGCGGTGCGCGCAAACGCATTTGGCTGGCAGCCAAATACGGAACGGGCTGACAGCCCGTGCTCCCCGGAAAAGTAGTCTCCGCCGCCCGCGCACAAAACCTCGACAAAACATCGCGCTCTCTCTATTTTCCCAGCCGTTACTTCTTCGCCATGCCTCGCTTCAACTACATTGCACTCGACGCTCGGGGCCAGGAATCAACCGGGCTGGTTGACGCCAATTCCAGTAACGATGCCATCGGGCAGTTGCGACAGGCCGGTTATTTCCCAACCAGCGTCTACGAGGAAGGGCAGGGCGGCGTGGCGGTGGCGAAGAAAGCGCGCCGCGCTACGAAAACTGTCGCGGCCCCCAGCGCGCCGGCGGCCAAAGGCAAAGGCCTCGTCCTTTGGCAAAAGAAGACGATCAAACCCAAGACCCTGATGGTTTTTACCCGCCAGCTTGCGACCCTGATCGACGCCGGCCTGCCTTTGCTGCGCGGACTCAACGTGCTTTCCAAGCAGGAACGCGACGCGGTCCTCAAGGGCGCGATCGATCAGATCTCCGATTCCGTGCAGGGCGGGAGCACCTTCTCGGAAGGCCTCGGACAACATCCGCGCATCTTCGACAAACTCTACGTCAACATGGTCAAGGCGGGCGAACTGGGCGGTGTTCTGGAGCTCGTCCTCAACCGTCTGGCCGAGTTCCAGGAAAAAGCGCAGAAGGTCAAAAACAAGGTCATGGCCGCGATGATCTATCCCGCCATCGTCCTCTTCCTCGCCTTCGGCATCATGTCCTTCCTGATGGTTTTCATCGTGCCGAAGTTCCAGCAGATCTTTCACGACATGCTGGGAGACAAACCCCTTCCTGCCATCACCGAGTTTGTCATCAGTGTGAGCAACGTCTTCAAGAATCACTGGCTCGTCCTGATCGGCGGGATCATCGCTTTCGTCTTCGCCTGGAAATTTTTCTCCCGCACCACCCAGGGCCGCGCCGTCATCGATAGCCTCAAATTGAAAGCGCCGCTCTTTGGCGATCTCAATCGCAAAAGCTCGATCTCGCGTTTTGCCCGGACGTTAGGCACGCTCGTCACCAGCGGCGTCCCGATTTTGCAGGCCCTCAACATCACCCGCGAAACAGCCGGCAATGTCGTCATCGCCAGCGCCATTACGCAGGTGCACGATTCGGTCAAGGAAGGCGAATCGATCGTGCAGCCGCTGGAAGCGAGCGGCGCATTCCCGCCCATGGTCATCAGCATGATCGACGTCGGCGAGGAGACCGGTCAATTGCCCGAGATGCTGCTCAAGATCGCGGAAGTCTACGACGACGAAGTCGACAACGCCGTCGCGGCCCTTACTTCCATGCTCGAGCCGATCATGATCGTGCTTCTGGCCGTGATCGTGGGCACGATCGTGATCGCGTTGTTCATGCCGCTGATCAGCATTATCGGTGGATTGCAGCAGCAGAGCTGATGCGGGGCCCGGGTCAAAAGTGTAAAAGCGGCGGGGTCGGCCGCAGCCTGCTAAGACCTGCGGCCGACACGGCCGCCGCTACACCTGGCTTCACAGTGGTGGAATTGCTCGTCGTGATGGCGATCATTCTTGTTCTCGCCGGGCTGGTCCTGGCCACGAGCAGCTACGTGCATAACAAAGGCGCCCGCGCCCGCGCCGAAGCCGAGATCGCCGCACTCTCCGCCGCGCTCGAGAATTACAAGGCGGATAACGGGGTGTATCCCCGTGGTAATGCCAATCTAAGTAACTCGACTCCTTATGACACCGACAAATTGAACGCAGGCTCCGACATCAATTCCGATCCTGGACTTAACGGTTCGAACTACCTACCGGCGAGCGTCTATTTATTCATACAGTTGAGTGGTTCGAACGCCAGCCAAACGCCGATTAGCGGCGCGAAAAGCTATTTTGCCTTTAAGCCCCAAATGCTCGGTGGAACAGTCAACGGCACCGGAACCGTGACCTATTTGCGAGATCCTTTCGGTAACAGCTATGGATATTCCACGATCAATTCGACCGATTCGACCAAAGGTTACAATCCGACATTCGATCTTTGGAGCACAGCGAACTACACCCCACCCTCGGCTAGCCCGACTCCTACACCGCAAAACACTTGGATCAAGAACTGGTGACTCATCCTATTTTGTCATCCCGATCCGGCGGAGCGCGGAGCGGGTCAAGAAAACGCGCCTTGCAGTTGAGAGATCCCTCGCCGTCTGCGCGGCTCGGGATGACAAACCTTAACCGCACCCTCGCCGCGGCCCAGCGGGTGATCGGTTTCGACACAGACGTGGCGTGCTATCCGGTAGGGTAGCGCAAGCTTCCAGCTTGCGGATTCCACCCCGCAACCAGGATGGTTGCGCTACCATTTTCCTCTAGTGCACTACCACCACGACGCGGCGGTTGATTTCCTGCTCCTCAATCGACGCATCCGGTGAGGTCAGCAGTTT
>JACDEQ010000406.1 GCA_013816225.1 Armatimonadota bacterium
ACGATATTTCAAGACGGTACCGGCCCTTTACAAGCCCGACGGAGCTTCGCCCGAAGGCGTCCTATATTGGCATTACGCTATGTCCTACCAGGCGGTCGCCAACAGCGCCCTGCACACATCGGGATACGGGCAAAGCGTGCTCGGCGACCTGGTATTCGGCCGGGCAGGCTGGTTCCCGATCTACATGCGCGGCCCCACAGGGTTGGCGTACAATTTCTCCGATTCATGGCCCAGGTTCTATCCATCGGCAGCGATGTTCGAGCTTGCCCGCGTGCATAGGCAGCCGTTCTACTCTTGGTGGATGCGGGAGCGTATCGACGAACTCGTTTCCCAACGGATGCAGTACTGGGACGATGAGTACAGATTCATGCCACTCGCCATCGCGTGGTACAGCGACGCGGGCCAAGGCACCGATGCGCCGCTGGATAGACTGTTCAAGGGAGCCCAACCGGTGTTTTCCATGCGAGGATCCTGGACCGATCGGAACACTTCGTTTATTGCAGCGAAGGGGGGCGACGCAGACCTCCCGCACGCGCACCAAGATGCAGGTTCCTTCGTGTTCGATGCGTTGGGTGAACGGTGGGCCGTAGATCTCGGGCCGGACGATTACAATATCCCCGGCTACTTCGACGCTAAGCAGAAGTGGGAAATCTTCCGCCTGAGCTCCCTAAGCCACAACACGATCGCCATCGGCGGACAGCAGCAAGTCGTCGGTGGCCGTTCCGACATCACGGCTTTCGAAGGCGGCGGGAGCAACCCGTTCGCGATCATCAACATGGGCCCTGCTTATCGTGGGCAAGCGCGAAAGGTTGTGCGAGGCATACGCTTCATCGGGCGCCAGGACGTTCTGATTCAAGACGAGGTGACCGATCCTGATGGAGAAGTGCGTTGGGGCATGGTAACGCAAGCCAAGGTCGGCGTGCGTGGCGACGTCGCGACTTTGAGCCAGGGTGGCGCGACCCTCGAGGCCAGGATCCTGGCCCCCGGTAACGCGAGGTTCACGGTCGAGGACATGGATCCGCGCACCTCACGAGGACGGAAGAACCCCGGCGTGCAGATGCTCGCGGTCAAGGCTCCGAGAACGAACGGAATCGCGAGAATCGCTGTGGTACTCTCACCGGCTGGCGGCGCTCGTAATCCAGGAACCCCCCCCCTCATTCCTTTAGCCCAATGGTCCAGCCGATATTAGGTGCCCAGCGTGCAACAATTACCGGGAAACACGCAAACCGCAGGCAAAGGCTTGACGTTTGCGTTTATGCCGGGTATGGTGTTCAGCAAATAGATTATGAGGTTTGGGTTGGTATCGGGTTAAGGACTGCGGCGGTGACCTTTGGGGCCACCGGCGCTACCCCCTAGCGCCACCTCCTCACCCCAACCTCCAAGCCGGCGGTCCAGAAATGGTCGCCGGCTTCCCTTTTAACTAGCTGCGACTGTAGAATGAGTTCGTTGTGCAGAAGCGTTACGCGGTTGTCTTCCCTGGCCAGGGTTCACAGAAGCCCGGAATGGGAAGAGAAGCGTTCGATTCCAGCTCCGCTGCGCGGGACGTCTTCGAAGAGGTTTCCAAGACCCTCGGCCGCGATCTCGCCGAACTCTGTTTTCGCGCCGACGATGAGACGCTGCGCAGGACTGACAATGCACAGATTGCGTTGTACGCGGTCTCTGTGTCCACGTATCGAGCGATGGAAGACCACGAACCTCCGATAGCGACGGCGGGACATAGCGTGGGAGAATACGCCGCCCTTGCTTGCGCGAGCGTGTTCTCCGTCGCCGAAGGCGCGCGACTCGTACAGCGACGAGGCGAACTGATGGCCGAAGCGGGATCGCGGCGACCGGGCACTATGGCAGCCATTCTCGGACTCGACGACGAAGCGATCGAAGCCACCTGCGCCGAAGTGAGCATGGAGAGCGGAATTGTCGTGGTTGCGAACTACAACAGCCCCCGGCAAACCGTAATCTCCGGCGACGTGAACGCAGTGCTTGCAGCAATGGAGCGGCTAAGAGAAGGCGGAGCGAAGCGATGCATCCAGCTCAATGTCAGCGGAGCGTTTCATAGCCCGCTGATGGAGGATGCCGCGCAGAAGATGGAAGAGGCGCTGCGCGAAGCATCCTTCGAGCCGCCGCAGATTCCGGTTGTAAGCAATGTGACGGCGAACGTCGAAGTTCATTGGGCGGGTTTATTGGAGCAACAGCTGCGATCGCCGGTTCGCTGGACTCAATCGGTTCGTCGGATGCGCGACTTAGGAGTCGAGACGTTCGTCGAATGTGGGCCTGGCGAGGTGCTATCGGGTTTGATCAGGCGCATAGATTCTGAGGCTGTGACCGTCTCGGCAAAGGATTTCTGCGGGCAATGACATTGGAAGGCAAGGTTGCGTTCGTCACCGGCGCAAGCCGCGGCATTGGCAAGGGGATCGCACTCGCGCTGGCGAGAGAAGGGGCAAGA
>JACDEQ010000107.1 GCA_013816225.1 Armatimonadota bacterium
AACATAGACCCTACCGCGGTAGATCGCGCGATCGAGCTGAGCGACGGCAAATACTGCAGCGTTTCCGCGACGCTTAGGCTTAAGCCCGAGGTCGTCAACGAGTGGGAGATCGCGTAGCCGACGCTTGCAATAATCCCACTGCCCTCGGCGTTGTGGGATCAGTCCTTGCTTATCGCCGATTCCCGTAACTTTTGCCCCCTTCTCGCACGTCAAACTCTGCAAGCGGTGGGTTGGGCCCCTGAGGTACGATATTTGGGTCATCCGCCGGAGGAATAAGCTTTCAGTATGAGAAACCTATTTTGTGCCGTTCTGGTCGTTGCCGGCTCTGCAGCACTTGCGCAGGCCCCGTTCACCATCGTAAAGCCTCTCGACGGTGCGAAGGTTCGGGAAACCGTTCCCATCTCGCTACCTAAGAACAGCGTGCCGGCCGGTTCCTTTATCGGTGTCACGCTGGACGGCAAGTTCCTGGAAGCTACTGTCCCGGTGCCAAACGCAAAGAACACGCACCTGATCTATTGGCTCAACACCAAGAAGCACAAGATCGCTGACGGATGGCACACCGTGGGCGTCAGCCTCTTCGCGAATACCGGCGGCCGGCCGCAGATTTCAGATAAGTCGGAGATCAAAGTACACGTCGGCAATAACTCCGGAATCGCGATTCCGGCGAACGGGTCGCTAATCCGGTACAAGTTTTATCCCGGCATGCGATCGGTTTACACTGTCAAGATCGGGGAAGAAGTTTCGACGCTTACCGAGGCTCAGAATAAACTAGGCGGGCGGGCCGCCCAGCTGCCTCTCGGCTCCGAGAGCATCCGGATGCTCTTCGCCGTCGACGATGTCCGGGGCGGATACGGCCTCGTTCGCTCCCAAATCTTGCCGTACAAGGGAAAGGACTACGTTGTGGCCACCGTTTCTGGCGACGAAAAGCCCACAGTCCATAAGAGCGACGAATTCGCCCCCATCTATCGCATCCTTCGCACCACGGGCGCCGAAATATATGGCGACATCCCGAACTATTGGGGCTTCGAGGGCACCGGCGCCGACAACGTCGAAATGGACCTTTTCGCCTTCATCCCGCTGCCGATCCTTCCCACGGAAAGGTTGCAGGTAGGCGACTCTTGGCAAGCTTCGATCGCGATGGGCGGCGGAACGATCCCCGAGGTCCGCAACACCGGGAAGTCCATCGAAAAGATTCCCGCAAGAGGCACTTTCGAAGCCGTAGAGTGGGAGCGCGGTGAACCGTGCGCCAAGCTCCGCTACGAACTGGAATTCGGCCAAAAGGACAAGGACTCGAGAGAGCTTTCCCTCGCGGGTCGCGAATTCAAACAGAACGACAAGCTCCGTTTTCAGCAGCTCGCCTGGATCTCCTATAGAACCGGCAAGCTCGTTCGCTCCAACATGATCGTGGAAGCCGACACCAAGGTCGGCCAAGGCGACAGCGGCATGGGCGGCGGTGGCGGTGGAAACTCCGGTGGGCCTCAGCCCATGGACATGGGCGGCCGTGGCGGCCGCGGAGGCAGAGGCGGCACGTCGATCAACTATCAAATTCCCATGGGCAAGGGTGGCGGCCAAGCTGCTCCCGGCGGTATGGGTGGGCAGCGCGGCGGCGGCCAACAAGGGGGCGGCGGCGGGACCTTCGTTAGAATGAAGTTCTACTTGAACATGGTTCTGGAGAAATAGAGACGGCCAAGCCCACAATAGGGAATGGCCGTCGCGCCCGATAACACCGAACCCTGGAACGACCCGGAAGACCCGGAGTCCCACAGGGCCACTTTAGTCGAACATTTAGACGAGCTGCGAGCGAGAATTATGCGCTCGCTGCTCGTCCTTGCTTTGGGTTGGGCTGCGGGATGGTTCCTCGAGCCATATGTGTACGAGAACCTCAACGCAATCGTTAAAGACCCTTCACTTTGGCCACCGGGTGTGGTCGGCAAAGAAGCGTTCACAAACTTCTCCGACCCGTTTTTCCTCAAGTTCAAGCTCTCCTTCATCATCGGGCTGGTACTAGGTGCGCCGGTGATCATCGTGCAGCTATGGGGCTTCGTGCGGCCCGCCCTGAAGCCGAACGAGCGCAAGCCATTGAGAATTGTCGCTCCCCTCAGCGCCGTACTGTTCCTCGTCGGAACGTTCTTCGGCTATCTTATTCTAAGGCCGGCCTTCGGCTGGTTCCTCAGCTTTCTGGACGACTTTCAGGGAACCGAGCTCCTTCAGGATCCGGGAAGCTATGTTATCTTTATCATGAAGATGCTGTTCGCGTTCGGGCTCGGCTTCCAGCTTCCACTCGTGCTGTGGTTCTTCGGCTCAGTAGGCATCATCACGGCGGATGCTCTTTGGAAGAACTGGCGCATGGCGGTCGGGGGCATCGCCGCGCTGTCGGCCTTTCTGACTCCCGGAGGCGACTTCTTCAGCTTCATAGCGATGGCCGTCCCGTTGACGCTGCTCTACTTTGCCAGCATCTCCGCGATTCGGGTCACGGAAAAGAGGAAGGCCAAGAGGGAAAAGGCCGATGCCGCCGAATAGCGCTGAGGGCGATCTCGCCAAAATTATCTCGGCCATAAAACGGGCGCCTTACTATGCCAACCAGATCGTGGAGCAGGGAGTCAGCGAAGCACGAGCGGCGGTTTTCGAAGTCCCCGAGCGGCGGATCGATCCCACAGTTCTGGGAGCGTTGGCGTCTACGGGCATCCATCGGTTCTACACCCACCAAGCCGATGCCATCGACCTGGTCGAGGCCGGCAAGAACGTGGTGGTTACCAGCGGGACCTCGAGCGGCAAAAGCCTTTGCTACAATGTGCCGGTCCTCAACCGACTGGTGACCGAACCCGCGGCACGGGCACTCTACCTGTTCCCGACCAAAGCGCTCGCCCAAGACCAGCTCGGAAAGCTTCGAAAAATCCTGGTGAACGGCATTGACGCGGAAACCTACGACGGTGACACGCCAAGGGCCGAACGGCCGGCAATTCGATCCGCAGCGCATATCCTCCTTACAAACCCAGACATGCTCCATGTGGGCATCCTGCCGAATCACACGGCGTGGGGAAAGTTCCTGCGAAACCTTCGCTTCGTCGTGCTCGACGAGATGCACACCTACTCCGGCGTTTTCGGTGCGCACGTGGCGCTCGTCCTACGCCGTCTGTTTCGGCTGTGTGAGCTGTACGGCAGCAAGCCCCAGATTATTGCTTGCAGCGCGACGATCGCCAACCCCTCCGAATTGTTCGCGTCCTTGGCAGGAGCAGGAGCGGAGATTGTGGACCGAGACGGCTCGCCCAGAGGCAAACGCTACCTCCTAATGTGGAATCCACCCGAGGATGATGAGGGCCATCGGCGATCCGGCAACTCCGAAACATCTCAGCTTCTCGGCGCCTTCGCCGCTCACGGAGTTCGCACACTGGCGTTTGCCCGCTCTCGCATCACGGCCGAGCTGATATTAACATACACGCGCGAAGGCCTTTCCTTGGCAGACCCGCGGTTGGCGAAGCAGATCGAAAGCTACCGGGGAGGCTACACCCCGGCCGAGCGCCGGGCAATCGAGCAGAGGCTGTTCAACGGAGAGCTGCTCGGCCTCAGCACAACTGACGCAATGGAGTTGGGCGTGGACGTTGGGACCCTAGACGCCGTTATCATGAACGGCTTTCCCGGGTCGATCAGCAGCCTGCGCCAGCAGGCCGGCCGCGCAGGACGGGGCGAGCGACAGGCTTTGGGTGTACTCGTGGCCAAAAACGACCCTCTCGATCAATACTATATGCGACACCCCGCAGCGCTTCTGGGCGGCACGACCGAAGCGGTCCGAGCCCAGCCGTCGAACCCGTACATTTTGGCGGAGCAGCTTCGGTGCGCCGCTTACGAGCGGCCCATTTCTGCTGCTGAGCTGATATCGTATCCGGAAAATTCGCTGGAGGTCTTGGAGGGCCTGGAGGGAGAGGGCGAGCTCGTTAGGCGGTCGGGAATGTGGCTTTACCCTTCGCCACACAGCCCCGCCGGCGAAGTCGACATCAGGGGCGGGGGCGGCCCTTCCTACACGATTCAAACAGCGAGGGGCGAACTCGGCACGATGGAGCAGTGGCGCGCGTTCATGTCGGCCCATGCCGGTGCGATCTATCTTCACCGCGGCGACCAGTACCTGGTCACCGATTTAAACTTGACCGCCAGGCAGATCACGGTCGAGCGCGTCGAGGTGAACTATTACACGCAATCGCAAGCGGAGACAACGGTGACTCCCAAGGAAGAAATCGACGCCTTGTCGGTAAATACGCTCGGCGTTCGTTTGGAGGCCGTCGAGGTCACCACGACGGTCGACGCCTTCGTTCGAAAGTCGCTTCTCGACGACTCCGTCATTTCCCGAGAAGACCTCGACTTGCCGCCAAGCACGTTCGACACTTTCGCCGTGAGGTTCGATGTGCCGACGGTGAAGGGCCTTGAAGCGACCTCGGACGGCGTCCATGCGCTCGAGCATTTGTTTCTTGCTCTCGCTCCGACGATTGCGCAATGCGAAGTTCGGGACTTGGGAAGTGCCTACTACCCGCTTTGGCCGGAGACCGGATGGCCGGCGATTTTCGTGTTCGATGCCGTTCCCGGTGGAATCGGCTTGGCAGAAACCCTGTTTGCCTCGAGCGAGTTATGGCTCGAAAGGGTAACCGAACAGTTGTTTTCGTGCGCCTGCGCGGACGGCTGCCCGGCATGCGTGCTAAGCGCTCGCTGCCCCTACGCAAACGAATCGATCGACAAGGGCGAAGCAGCGCGGATCCTGCTCGAAGTCAACGCCTAAAAAAAGAAAGACCCCGGCGTAACGCCAGGGCCTTCTCGAAGCGCGCTTGGGAGGGAGTAAGACGCGCTCCCTTGCTGTTTCCAGCCAATTACCATAAAGAGCGGTTCGTTATCCGGCTCGTCTGCCCTGATAGACGCCTTCCGAATCCAAAAGGTTCCCAAGCGCATCTTTTACTAAGTGTTATGGCTCCGATCCACCGAAAGAGTAGAATGCTTTGGCATTTATGGCTAAGGAGGAGATCGTTTCGTTCGATGATTTACTCGACCTTCGGGATGGCGAGGTCGTTAAGTTTTCGGTTACGTCGGACCTCACGGACGCAGCCAAATTCGGCGAAAGCCACCTCCTGGTCACCGGGCCGGACGAGCGCGTTTGGACGTTACCTGCAAAGGAAAGTTGGCCCCTACAGGCTATGTCCAACTTTCGGTATGAAGAATTGGTCGATGCCGGCCGGCTTGTGGCCGATATCGGCGGGCACTCGGTGGAGCTGCTGCGTTCGAGCGCCGCCGGCTCGGGACCGCTGATTAACGCTGCCAAGAGTCTGACCAAGCTTCGAGCTGGAGAAGGAGCCTTGGAGGAAGCGGAAGCAAAGCGTGCCTGCCCCAAGTGCCATCGGCCTCTCCCCGCGGACAGCGATATCTGCGATTACTGCATCAACCGGGGGAAAACCCTAATTCGCCTGTTTCGTTTTGTCGCTCCATACAAAGCCAGGGTCACCCTGAGCACGCTGTTGTTACTGGGAAGCACAGCGGCGGCGCTCGTACCGGGTTATCTCATCAAGGTCCTCGTCGACGAGGTTTTCGAGCAGAAGCGCCGTGATCTCTTTTTGCCGGTTATTTTGGGAATGGCCGGCGCCGCGTTGATCGCGATGGGGCTTACGATGCTCCGCGGCTGGGTTAATGCCTGGATCGGCAATCGCGTCACCGTCGACATTCGCGCGCGCCTATTCGAGCATTTTCAGGCACTCTCGTTGTCTTTTTTCGATCGGCGAACTGTTGGAAGCGTTATGTCGCGCATGACCAACGACACCGGAGCCCTGTACGAGGTGTTGGTCGATGGCGTGCCATATCTATTGCGAGACGGCTTGATCCTGATTTCGATACCGATCGTTCTATTCGTAATTAACTGGCAGGTTGCCCTTGCGGTGTTGCTTCCGATTCCGATTATTCTTTATTTAGTGCGTGTTTTTCGAAGGAGAATTATGCGAGTTTGGCGGCGGTTTTGGCACAGCTGGTCTCGGCTCAGCGGCGCCCTTAACGGCGTTTTAAGCGGCATGCGGGTGGTCAAGGCGTTTCGCGGTGAGGACCGCGAAGTGGCGAAATTCACTCGGCGCGTTCAGAATCTTGCCGACCTCGGATATTCGGCGGAAACCGCTTGGTCCGTCTTTTTCCCGATTATCATGTTCTTGGTCAGCACGGGAACGATCTTGGCCTATTACGTAGGTGGGGCGCGCGTGATGGGGGGCCAAATGTCCACTGGCGAGTTCTTCCTATTCGTCACCTATCTAACCCAGATGCAAGCGCCGATGATGCAGCTAAGCCGCGTCATCGACTGGACAAGCCGAGCTCTCACCGCCGGCGAGCGTGTTTTCGAAGTCATGGACACCGTGCCCGATATTCGCCAGCCCAAGGAGCCGAAGTACCTCGGGCGCTACGAGGGCAGGATATCTTTCGAGAACGTGCGATTCGGCTACGACAAGGCGAGCGAGGTGATTCACGGGGTAACTCTCGACGTGAAGCCAGGCGAAATGATCGGCGTCGTCGGTCCGAGCGGCAGTGGAAAGAGTACCCTCATGAATTTGCTCCTAAGGTTTTACGATCCGACGGAGGGCAACATCAAGATCGACGGAATCGACACTCGCGAGCTCGACCTCGAAGAATTCCGGCGCAACGTCGGCGTCGTTCCTCAGGAGTCTTTTCTATTTCCGGGAAGCATACAGAGCAACATCGCATACGGCCGCACGAGCGCAGCTCCTCAGGAAATCATGGCGGCAGCAAAGGCGGCCAACGCGCACGATTTCGTCATGAAGTTTCCCGACGGTTATGATTCGTATGTCGGTGAGCGCGGGCAGCGTCTTTCCGGTGGGGAGCGCCAGAGAATTTCGATAGCGCGGGCGATTCTGCACAATCCGAAGGTCTTGATTCTCGATGAGGCGACCTCGAGCGTGGATACCGAAACTGAGCGGATGATTCAGGAGGCACTGAATAATTTGGTGGAGGGGCGCACAGCGTTTGCGATAGCCCACCGCTTGAGCACGTTAAAGCACGCCGATCGA
>JACDEQ010000407.1 GCA_013816225.1 Armatimonadota bacterium
CCTCATAACCGAATATAGCTACCCCCTATATACGCCAACAGGGGCGATAAAGCGTCGCAAGCTCCTTGGCCGAATTCATATTGTCTTCATGTTCTTCTAAGGGCGAAGTCACGGACCGAGCGCAATCATGAGAAGAGGCAATCATGCCTACTCAACAATTTAGGAGAAATACAAATGGTAGCAAGTAAGCAAACGCTATCTGCATTCATCATTCTTTGCGCCGCGTCGGTGCTCGCCTCGAGCCACAACGATGCTCCGCTGATTCAACAAGATCCGGTTGCGAACTTCACGGACGTATATGCCTTTATCGGCATGAACGGATCTACCAAAGTGCTCAACGTCATGGTGGCGGTCAACCCTTTGGAAGACCCCGGCAACGGCGTCAATTATTATCGTTTCGGCGAGGATGTACTTTACAGCATTCGCATCGCAAAGGCGAACTCGAATGGAACGTTCTCCGGCGCTCGGGCAATCAACTACAACTTCAGGTTCAGTCCGAGCTACAAGAACCTGAATACGATTCTGTCTTACGGTCTCGGCACCGAAGCAGGAGCCATAAACAATACCGGCGATGCTCGGCAAAATTACGTGCAATCGTATACCGTAACCAAGACTCTCGGCAATGCTAACAACGGTGAGAACCTGGGACAGGGACAGACGCTGTGGGTGCCGCCAGTCAACGTCGGGCCACGCACCACACCCGGTTACTACAGCAATGGCGTCGAGATCCAGGGTGCGATGACCAACGCCGAACTCGACGTTTATACGCGCGAGACCATCTATGACCTCAGCGACGGCAGCCGCGTATGGTGTGGCCAGCGCGAGGATGGATTCTACGCTGACGTTCCGGCAATCTTCGACCTGATCGGTATCCGCGAACCTGGCAAGGACGGCTTCAGCGGATACAACGTTCACACGATCGCGATGCAGATTCCGGTCGATGAGATCGTCAAAGGAAACGATGTGCCCATCGTGGGAGTCTACGCATCCTCCTCGCGGCGCAAGGTTCGAGTTCTGAGCGCAGCCGGGGATTCTGTACAAGTGGGCCCTTGGGTGCAGGTGAGCAGGCTGGGCAACCCCTTGTTCAATGAAGCCCTCGTGGCTCTGAAAGACAAGGATCGATACAGCAGGAGCGACCCGACGCAGGACGTCGCGGTGTTCCGGCCCTACGCCATTACAAGCGAGCTCGCGTTCCTGATCAACACGGTTCTTGGGACGAACTTCCAGGTGACCGACCGAACGGATCTCGTCGGCATATTCATTCCCGACCTGCTCAAGGTGGACACGTCGACGGAGCCGGTTCCGCTAGCCGGGCAGGCAGACTTCAACCGTCTGAGCGTATTCGGCGGGGACACGACGTTTAGCCCCTATCAGAACATGGAGATCGCGTCCGGATGGCCCAACGGCCGTCGATTCGGCGACGACGTAGTCGACATCGCTCTGACGGCCATCGCCAGCGGCCCGTCGTACACGAAGATTACGCCGGTCAGCGACAACATGAACGCGAACGACTCCGTTTATCACCTCACCTTCCCGTACTCGGGAACGCCCTGGGGCGGAACCACGACCTCACTCCACTAGACAACAACAAGTCCCCCGGCCGGTGCGGGGGACTTCACACAACATGAAGGTGCTAATGCAATGAAACGAATTCTTTCCTACACGACAGGGGTCGCAATCTTGGCCTCGCTCTACGCTTGCGGCAAAGTCGCGGCAGATCACGTTGCCGACCCGACCTCCTTTCAATTGACTGCGTCGTCGGAAGGCGACCACAAGCTGAACAGGCTCAAGTCCGTTGTGGAGGCAAACCCCAAGAGCGCCAAGGCATACAACGAACTCGGCTCGGCACTGATGCAAAAAGGCCGCGAGACCAACGAACTGGACTGGTATGACCGAGCCAAATCTGCTTTCGAGAAGGCATCGCAGATAGAGCCTAAGGACCCCGTGAGCCTTCGCAACCTCGCCTGGGCCTGGACAATGTATCACGACTTTCCCCAGGCGATGAAATACGCCAACATGGCGATTGCCATCGACCCCGGCGACCACCTGGCGTATGGCGTATTGGTCGATTCCTACCTAGAGCTCGGACGATATCCTCACGCGGTCGAGGCGGCCCAAAAGATGGTGGACCTACGGCCCGACCTCGCATCGTATGCACGGGCATCCCAAATTCGCTGGATTCACGGCGACGTGAGGGGCGCGATCTGGATGATGCAAAAGGCAGTGGCGGCCGGAGGCCCGTATGCTGAGAACTCGGCTTGGTCGAGGACGCAACTCGGCGACATGTATTTCAAAAGCGGAAATATGAAAGCGGCTCAGCAAGAGTATGAAGCTGTTCGACGTGCGATGCCCGGGTACCCGCACGCTCTCGCCGGCATGGCAAGAATTCGCGCGGCCCAGAAGAAATATCCCGACGCGATCGCTCTTTGGAAG
>JACDEQ010000108.1:0-1131 GCA_013816225.1 Armatimonadota bacterium
CTCCCGGACTCCGCGAGGCTCGATACCGTAGCCTCGATTCCGGCCCTCGTCGGAGTGGTTCGCGCCCCACCCGCTCAAGGAAGCCACGTCGATGGCTACCGGAATCTTTGCCGGATGAATCGTGACCTCGAATGGCTCGGTCTCGTACATTTGTTGCAGGCTGATAAGCCCCAGCGAATCGGTGCTCTCGACCCTTATCTTGGACCAGCGATACACCCCTCTCATTAATGGATTCAGTTCATACCGCGTCTCGACGGCTTGCTCGCGGCTCGGGGCCACGGGCAGCGGCCGGATGTCGGCGTCGTGCTGCAATGATGCAGGCAACTCGTCGACGATGAACAAGAGCGGACGCCGGATGTTTAGCGTGGACCAGACGCGGATTCGCATGGCCACTCGCTCGCCTGCGACCATCGTCGTCGGCGCCACGCGCTCGAAGCGGAGCCCCCGGGTGGCAAGCCAAGCCTGTGCGCGCAGCACGACCAAGGTGACGATCATCACCGTGCTCATGTAAAAGAGGGAGCGGGTGTTCAGGAACGCGCCCACGAACATGAGAAAGAGAGCGGATACGGTTAGTGTTAGGACCGCGTAGTGGCGCAATTCTGCTCCTTAAGCCACGGGCACCGGCGCCCTCACCGACGAGACGATGTCCCCGACGATCTCTTCCGGCATGGTTCCCCTGGACCTTAAGTCCGCCCGAGGGATAATTCTGTGGGCGAGTACCGCTGCCGCCATCGCCTTCACGTCGTCGGGCCGCACGAAGTCATGGCCGTTGTACGCAGCGTGGGCCTGCGCTGCCTGCATCAACAGCAGCGAGCCCCGGGGGCTCGCGCCGAGCACAATTTGGTTGGAATTACGCGTGCCGGTTACGATCTCTACGATATAGTCGCGCAACGTTGCGTGCACGAAAATCTGCCGGATCGACGTTTGAATGTGCCGCATTTCATCGGCGTCTAGCACTTGCTGAACGTTCTCGATCGGGTGCTCTTGTTGCTGCGAAGCCAGGATTTCGGCCTCGACCTGCCCGTCCGGATAGCCGATCGAGAGCCGGGCGAAGAAGCGGTCGAGCTGCGCCTCAGGCAGCGGGTACGTGCCCGTGAGTTCGATGTTGTTCTGGGTAGCGATGACGAAAAA
>JACDEQ010000108.1:1141-7019 GCA_013816225.1 Armatimonadota bacterium
TCCGAAGTCACCTGCCGCTCTTCCATCGCCTCGAGCAGCGCCGCCTGAGTCTTGGGCGTGGCTCGGTTGATTTCGTCGGCGAGAACCACGTTGCCGAAAATCGGGCCTGGCTTGAATTCGAACTCCGCCCTTTTCTGGTTGAAGATGCTCGAGCCGGTGATGTCTGCGGGTAGCAGATCGGGAGTGAACTGGATACGCTTGAACTCGCCGCCGATTGCCCTGGCCAGTGCCTTCGCGAGCATGGTTTTCCCGACGCCCGGTACGTCCTCGATCAACAAGTGCCCGTTGCACAAGAGGACGAGCACGGCCTTCTCGACCGTGTCTGTCTTGCCTAGGATAACTTTATCAACTTGCGAGACGATCGCCTTCGCGCCGTCAGCGATTTCCGATGGAGTCAAACACACACCTCATATGAGAGTTTACTAGTGAACGGGCCAGCGTGCCAATCCGTTCCCCGCTGTCCGCACATGAGTGCCTCCACCGTAGGCATACTCCTATCGTGCCACCCCCGTGGGGTGGCTCCGCCGTAGGCATACTCGCACAGCTGAACGCGCTCTCCTCGGCGCAAGCGCCTATTGCGCCACCCTCATCCAGGCGGGCTTGGAGCTCGGATCCGTGGAACAACAGGTCGCGTCTATCGTTCTATCGTGCCACCCCCGTGGGGTGGCTCCGCTGTAAGCACGCGCGCACAGCCTCAGGCCAACAAGCAACTCGTTCATCGAGACTAAGCACTAGGCGATACCCGTTCCACTTCGCCTGCTCCCAAAATATTGCACTCGACCAGGCGTACTCGCAGGGATGCAAGCACAGACCACGCTTCACGGGATTGTGGTGGATGTACTCGATCTTTTGGAGAAACGCTGACTCCTTGTCGATTTGGACGCTGCGAAAACCGCGCTGCCACACCTTTCTGGAGTTCAGTCGTCGTCTCTTGTCCATTTCGGCAGCGATGCACTCGGAGCAAACATGTAACGTTCGCCGGGCCGCGTTGGACTTAATACGGTCTAAGAGTTCACTAATTTTGCATAAGGCCGGCAGAGTCAGGAGCAGGTGAAAATGCTCCGGCATGACAACGAATGCATGGATGTCGAACCCATAGAAGTCGGCATCCTCGAAAAGACCCGCTGTGACCGAGTCTGCGGCCGCGCGCTCAGCGAACAGAGGCACGAAAGACAGGACAGTAGACTGTCATGAATGCCGTCTGTCCACCCTCGACGAGATTTTTCCACCTAGGCACCATTCCTCATCTTCAACGAGAGTATTCTAAGCTCCTCGCGGAGGTCCGAAGAGAGCCACCCCACGGGGGTGGCACGATAAAGGTAACTGACCACCGCGGAGGTTCAGTTTCGGTCTTCAATCATGGAGACGAGAATGAGCAGAGGAAGCCGTTACAACGAGGACCAAATCATGAAGGTGCTCCAGGAGATCGAGACGGGTGGCAGCGTCGCGAGCGTGCCTCGGTCCCCGTCACGCACATGTCCTTCCTCTGCATCGAAACTACTACCGCTCGCACAGTAGCCCTTTTTTATAGTGTTCAAAGTCCTAGCCTGCCCGCCGCTTTTGCGGCTTGCCACCCTTTGGCCGCGCCGGCGCCGGCGGCTTCGATTGGCCAGTCTCGTACTTCACCTTGAGATAGAGCGTGAACTGGATTACCGGCTCCACCACTACGGGATTCACGACGTGATCGAAGCTCTCGGCGGTTAGGGCATCGAAGTAAAACGTTCGGTTCTTGCGGGCGCCCTGGACGGTGAACTTTTGGCGGTAGTAGGCGGTCGACATATCCTCGGACTCGTATGCCGTGTACGCCGAGTACATGTCGGTTGGGTAGTAGCTGCTGTACTTCTCCGTATACACTTGGGGCTGTCGAAACTTGATTCCCAAGAGTCGCTCGTGGTTCGCAGCCTTCCGCTTGATTACCCGCGTAGCAATCTCCATCAGCTTCGTGCGTATTGTGTCGATGTCTCTCTCGATATAATCGACCTTGATAAGGTCGAAGATCTGGGATCGAGATGCCGCCGCAATGCACTTGTCCAGAAAGGCCTTGTCCTTGTAATGGACCGAAACGTTCTTCTTTACTTCAAAGCCCGCCAGCTTCTCCTTTGCGAGATCGCCGGCTACCTCATAGCCGTAGATTCGGTTTTGGGCAACGAAGTCCACAAAGAGATCGCTTGCGCCCACTCCCAATTGCCTCAGGTCATTCGAGAACTGAGCAATGGTGGCATCCATCTTCTGGCTGGACTCCTCAAGGGTTGCGCCTTCTTGGCTGATGCCGAATACCGCAACATACTCGTCTGCTGTGACGTTTATCAAAACGCTCGCGTCGAGGAACATGCTCGTCGCGGTCGGCGGCATCTCGTCTTTCGTTACCGCACGCTTGGCGCGCTCGTTCGCTTGCGGTGTTACGCTTTGTCCATCGCGAAAGACAGCAGAACCTCCACCGGCCTGCCCAAAGCAGACATGCGAAATGACCGTCATGAATGTGAGGATTAAAACTAGCCGTCCCATGGTGATCATTGTAGCGCGTCGATCCAGTTACCGACCCCTCGATATGTGGGTCCACGCGGCCAAGGGGGCAAGGCATAAGTTAAGCAAGGTGGCCCGATTTCGCAAGGGCCGCGTACGCTTCGTAAAGCACATTGAAAACGCCTTCGCGGATCTCCTGATTCGTGATCGCTCGCCCTTTTGTTAGGTTTACGATGGGGCAGGATCATCAAATTCTTGGTAGGCCACAGTTTGGCCATCCGATCAACGGCCCGCGATCATCGCCGTCTTCCCCTCCGATGCGGTCTTGCTGGCGAGCGGCAGCCAATCGGGCCGCACGCCCCTGGGCTACGTGCCGGTGGACTTCCGCAGGCCAGGTATGAGCAGGCCGTAGGCGTCGAAAACGCGGGTCGTCGGCTGCCCGGGAATGTTCAGGCCGGCGACGGCCGGCAGTATTCTGTTTTGCAGGAAGTTGTTCCAGTCTTCCTCGCTCTCCCAAATGTCAGCGGCTTTGAATGTGCCGTTGTCCCAGCCCTGCGCCTGGACGATCGAGCCCTTAGCCGGCTCTTCTTCCCAGCGAATGCGTCGGCGCGCCTCGTCGAACTGATCGAGAGTCAAGCCCGGCCACTCTAACTGAATGATGACTGCCATTTCTTCTCCTCGTTTCCCCGTGGGGTGATCGGGAGATGATAGCCGCTTATCATTCTCTGACACCTGTGGAGGCATGTAAATTCAACACGAGATACGCGTTCGTTCGGCTTCCTCGACACGGCCAACCTCGACGAAGGCGCCCTGTGGCCGACCGGCTTCGCGCTGAAGGAGCTGACCGACGCCGCAGAGGCAAAGATCGCCGCGCTCGTGAAGAAAGCGTGAGCTGAGGACCGAGTTCGCATATCAAACCGTCGTCCGGGGGGCCCGGCTATTCAGCGTCACGTGATGACGACGATATTCGCTGGGCCGTGTAGAATGGTAGACAAGGTGGCTCGGAAAAACGTTGGCATCTGAAGCGGGGATCGGAATCCAAGCGGCTGCGGAGAGATCATCGGTAATCGATAACCGAGGGGATAACACCCTGCAGGTCGCTATCGAGAACATCACCCAAAGCGGCCGTGAGCTATGCGCCGCCACCGCGTTCTTCTCGCTCGACGCTCTCGCAATGATAGCGAAGAACCTCCACACGGTCGATCGAGTCCGCATTTTGTTCGGGGACGACGCCAGCAGAACTCAGCGAGCAATCCTTCTCCAACGCCTTCGACAAAGATCCGATTCGGACTTCGCCGACCAACGGCTCATCGACCCCGAACTTGATGCGCTCAAGAAAGTCAACGAGCTATTCAAACAGGCAGGATCGAAGCCCGCTGCTATACGAAGCAGAAGTTTCATGCGAAAACCTACCTTTCGACGCGGGAAAACCATCCACCGCAAATGGGGCTTCTCGGATCCGGTAACTTCACACGGCCCGGCCTCACTCAAAACATCGAACTGAACGTCGAACTCACGACTGACCAAACTACCCGCGTAAAGCAGTGGTTCGAGGACCGATGGGAAGAAGCCGTCGAGGACGACGTTACCGCTATCGTCAAGCAGGAAATCAAGCGACAGCTCGATCTGTACGACCCTTACGTTATCTACCAGAAAGCCCTCCTTATATGGGGCAGATTTCGCCAAGGCGACATCCACGCCGAACCGACACTAGACCTCCGCAACATTCTCGATCCTCACCAAGAGCAAGGCTACCGACAGGCTCTCCAGATCCTCGAGCGCGAAAACGGCGTCATGATTTGCGATGGCGTGGGTCTCGGCAAGAGCTTCATCGCGCTGGCGCTCATGGAGCATTTCTGTTCACGCAAGAAGAACGTTCTGCTCATTGCGCCAAAGAGCATCATGGAATCCAGCTGGCGCGTCTACCTCGAAACGTACCTGAGCGATTTCCGGCAGCCCTTCGGAACTATCTACGAGAAAAACATGACCGACTTCGGATTCGGAGGCGACGAAGTCGAAGAAGGCGAAGAAGGCGAAGAGCCGCCGACAAAGACCGATACCCAAAGACAAAACGAGCGTGACCTCCAGAAGTTGGTCGAGCGCTCGGATGTAGTCGTCGTAGACGAGTCGCACAATTTCCGCAGTTCGATATCCAAGCGCTACAAGAATCTATTCAAGATAACCGCGCCAATAGGTGCGGGAAACCAGAAGAAGGTCATCCTGCTCACAGCGACCCCCGTAAACACCAGCTACACCGACCTTGGCGCACAACTTGAACTCATCACACATAGCAGCGGCACGATCGTGGGCTACGACGCCCTAAAAATTCGCAGCGCGACGAAAGAGTTGGATAAGAGCAAGAACGGGGTCCTGGCCCCCCAGTTTTCACTCGACCTTCGCGATTGCTATGCCAGCGACACGCTCGATAGGGTCCTCGAATCGATACTTATTCAGCGTAAACGCACGACATGCATAGACCTCGCGAAAGCTGTCAATAAGCAATTAATGTTTCCCATTCGTGAGAAGCCCACCGTAATCGAGTACGAACTTGGCGACGCGTACCGGAAGGTTGTGGCCGAGGCTCAACGGAGGTTCGAACCGATTGCGGGCTTCCTCGCCCAGGTCGCCGCCGCATACAAGAAGGCCGAGGAAACCGGCGAGGAATTCGTCCAACCTAAGCCGCCAAGCGACACGGCCGGAATCAAATTCGCAGGCTTTATGCCGCACTTCTACCAGCGAGAAAAGAAAGAAGGCGGCCGTTCATACCAGGTCGAGGCATTTCTGGCAAGGATGGTATTCATTAATACCCTCAAGCAGCTCGAAAGCAGCCCGCCGGCATTTCAAGGAATTCTTCAAAGCCTTGGAACCAGCCTGGTCGCCCGCCTTAAGCACGTGTTCGGCGACGAGGCTGAGCTTGACATTGCCCCGCACCTAGATTGGGTGAGGGCGCCGATCAACAGGATCGAGTCGGAAGGCACGGAGGGGACGAAGGATGAAGGCGAAGCCGCAGAGATTAACGGCACCGAACTCGACGGCTGGCTGGAAAGGGCGATCGATCAACGCCATCTCCACAAGAAGCTCGCGGACTTCAAAGCAGAAGACTACGATGTGAATCGCTGGCGGGTCGATATCGTGCGAGACCTGGGTTTCCTTGCGGAAATACATCGCGAAACGATCGAAGCCCGCAAGGCAGAAGACCTGAAATTCGAACAGGTCGTGAAACTTCTCGAAAACCGGCTAGAGCGAGGCCAGCGAACCGTCGTTTTCACGCAAAGCCAGCGCACCGCTTTTTATCTCGAGCACGAACTGCGGGGTCGTTTTCCCGAGCACGACGTTGCGAGAATCGACTCGAACGTAAAGCAGGAAACGCGCGCTTCGGTGCTTTACGCTTTCTGCCCGAAATACAATCCGCGGC
>JACDEQ010000408.1 GCA_013816225.1 Armatimonadota bacterium
GCCCAGCAGCTGCTGCCGAGAGCGGGCGCCCCCGGCCGAATCCCGGCGATCGAGGTCATGGTCGCCACGCCGGCCATCAAGAACCTCATCCGCGAGAACAAAACTCACCAGATCCCCTCCATGATTCAGACGAGTGCTGCCCATGGCATGCAGAGCATGGACCAGAATCTGCGAGACCTATACATGAAGGGCTTCGTCACCTACGAAGAGGCGATGACCCGGGCGATGAACGTCGAAGAATTGAAGAAGATGATCAACTCGCCGCAACCTGGAACCACGGCGCCGGCCGCCGCGCAACGATAAGGAGTTATACGTGCCTGTCTACGGTTATTCATTTAGAGACGCATCCGGGGCCGTTCAGAAAGGAACGGCAGAAGCCGACACCGAACAAACCCTGCGGAGCAGATTCGAAGAGCAGGGCTTTACGATCCTCGAGGTCGAGGTTCTTAAGAAGGTCGGCAAATCCAAGCAGAGGAACTACGGCAAAGTCAGCCTTACGAAGCTCGCGGTTTTCTGCCGACAGTTCTCCACGATGGTCGACGCCGGTGTGTCGCTTGTGCGATGTCTCGACGTTCTGGGCCAGCAGACCGAGGACCCCAAGCTCCGCAAGATTCTCGCCGACGTGGGCGAGAGGGTCGAGGGTGGCGAATCGCTCAGCCGGGCGCTCCAACGACACCCGAGGACGTTCAGCAACTTGTTCGTCGGCCTCGTCCGCGCTGGAGAACTCGGTGGCGTTCTGGAGGAGACCCTTCAGCGAATCAGCGGCTTCTTGGAGAAGGACGTGGAGCTTCGCCGCAAGGTCAAGGCCGCGCTGACTTATCCGATCCTCGTTATCACGTTCGCGCTCGGCATCGTGATTTTCTTGGTCACGTTCATCGTGCCGAAGTTCATCGAAGTTTTCCGCGACCTGGAGATCAAAACGTTCCCCGCGCCCACGCAGCTGCTGGTGGATATCAGCAACTTCCTCACGAGCAAGTTTCACATCATGCTGCTCGGCCTAGTCATATTGCTGATTGTGTGGAAGGCGTTTGCGAGCACACACTTCGGCAGGCGGGTGATCGACCGAGTCAAGCTGAAGATTCCGGTGTTCGGTAAGCTTCACCATAAGATTTGTCTCGCGCGGTTCAGCCGCACCCTTGGCACGCTTTTGACCTCCGGTGTTCCGATTCTCCAGGCGATGGAGACGGTCGCAGGCACGGTTGGCAACCACATCCTTTCTGATGCAGTTTTAGAAGCCCGCGCGAGAATTCGCGAAGGAGACCGGATCGGAGACCCGCTTGAAAGAAGCGGCCAGTTCCCGCCGATGGTCGTCCACATGATTTCCGTCGGAGAAGAGTCCGGTTCGCTCGACTACATGCTCCAAAAGATCGCCGACTTCTATGAGAGCGAGGTGGAGTCGACCTTGGCTTCGCTCACGGCGGCGCTCGAGCCGGTGCTGATCGTCGTGCTCGGCTTTATCGTCGGGTTCATCGTCATTTCGATGTTCCTCCCGCTGGTCAACGCGATCGATAGCCTTTCGCAGCCTGACGCGCTTCAGTAAAGACTGGAGACTGGAGACTGGAGCTTGCAGGCCGGAGCCTGAATCTTAGGTCTCCGGTCCGCAGTCTTCAGTCTTAATCAATGCTTCCTGCGGTCACGCTTATCTTCGGGTTCTATTTCGGGGCTGCATTTGGCAGCTTTCTTAATGTCGTGATCTATCGGCTGCCTCGCGGGATGTCTCTCAACCATCCGCCGAGCCATTGTCCGAGCTGCGACAATCGGTTGGGCGTTGCCGATCTATTCCCCCTGTTCAGCTTTTTGTTCGCGGGCGCGAAGTGCCGCTATTGCAAGGCGCCGATCGGCTGGCGGTATTTCTTTGTCGAGCTGTTAACAGCCACGATTTGGGCGGCCTTCTGGTACCAGAAGCTGGTGGTGGGCTCGGATCCGGCGCGGTTCGTCGCGATGGCGGCGTTCGCCACTGTCCTGGTCGCATGTATTTTCATCGACCTGTACCACTACATCATCCCGGATTCCCTGAACGCGATCCTGCTTCTGATCGGTTTTTTATTCAATGCATGGCTGATCGCGAGAGGGCAGGGATTGACGCAGGTGGGCGGGTGGGCGGTTCCGTCTTCGATCGTGGGCGCGCTCGTCGGGGTGCTCGTTTTGTGGGCGATCGCGTTTCTCGGAAGGGTGCTATTCCGCAAAGATGCGATGGGTCATGGGGATATCAAGCTTGCACGCGGAATCGGGGCCGTTTTGTTCCCGGCGCTGGCCCTTATGAGTTTCGGGGTAGCCGTGGTGGTCGGCGCGGTCTTCGGGGCCCTTCAGTTAATTGGCAGGCGTTCGCCCGAGGAGGAAGACATCGAGCATGACATGGCCGAAGAGGAGCCCGAAAGCATTGTCAGTCTGTTCAAAGCGGGGCTCGGTTACGTGCTACTC
>JACDEQ010000409.1 GCA_013816225.1 Armatimonadota bacterium
CGGCTGTCGACGAGGCGGTTCCCAAACCTCACTCCACCCCAAGAACGCGGCCGGCCACCGGAAGAAATTGGGTCTGACCACCGAGTCTCGGCGAACTCCTTGTCCTCGTTGCTCAGCGCGAGCGCCATTGCATCTCGAACACCCATGGGTCGGATCGCAAATGCATCGGCGGCGGATGTGTCCCTAATGGTGGTTGCATGTTGGATGCTGTCAATGAGTTTACGGCCGACGCGAGCATAGAGCGGGGTGACCAGCCCCAGCCAGAGGCTCGAAAGGCGCGGGCTAAGGACCGGAACACGAATCATCCAACGCCGAAACCCGCGTTGCAGCGCATACTCCATCATAAGGTCGCCATAGGAGAGCTGGTCTGGCCCGCCGATCTCGAAAGTGCGGTTGCCCTCTATCTCCAAGTCGACCGCAGAGTGAAGATAGGCGATCACGTCTGTGATCGCAATGGGTTGGGCTAGGGCTGAAACCCACTTGGGGGTGACCATCACCGGAAGCCGCTCGGTTAGAGCCCGGATCATCTCGAATGACAAGCTGCCTGATCCGATCACGACCGAAGCCCTAAATTCTATGGTCTGGACTCCGGATGACCTTAGAATATCGCCAACTTCGTGTCTGCTCCTCAGGTGAGATGACAGTTTCCCATCGTTGTCACCCAATCCTCCCAGGTAGATGATCCGCTGAACACTCGCTTCCTTCGCGGCGCGAGCAAAGTTCTCCGCGCCTTTCCGATCAAGTTCTTCAAACTCGGAGGACGAGCCCATGGAATGGATCATGTAGAACGCGGTACGAACACCGTCCATGGCCTTCTCAAGAGAGTCGAAATTGAGCACATCGCCAGCTACGACTTCCGTTTGAGGCGCGACCCTGGGTATCAAGTTGGCGGGGTTTCGCGCAAGGCACCGGACATGCATGCCAGATTGCTCCAAAGCTCGGAGCAGGCGTCCGCCAACGTAACCCGTAGCTCCGGTTAGCAGAACCAATGGCAAATCGGCTTGGTTGTCACTTGTTGTGGTCAATGTTCTCACGTTTGATGCCGAATCTAGGGCAACTACATTTTGCGGGAGTCAGACGCCCATTGCAGGAGGGCCTGGCGTTGTCTTGGGCGACAGTGGAGATCGCCTTGTTGGCAGTGTGCCGTCTCCGAGTGGATAGATCGATCCCGTACTGTTTGCTCGTTTCTTGCTCATTCGCTTATCCGCCTTCTTCCCTCAAGTGTGTGGGTTACCCGTTCAAGCAAGTTCGTCAGGGAGCATCTCGCGGAGTTCGCCCACCTCGGCCAGGACGCCATCAGCAAGCGGCTGGAAGAACGGGCGGCAACATGACGCACACCTGAACAGGAAGGATCGTGACTATGGCCGGGTTCGGTTCTACCTCACAGCGTTCTTCGAGGCAGAGAATCATTCGCCTCGTCGAGCTCACGACTAACTTTCGCGTTCGCTTGCGGCTTGCCGCTTTGATGTGTCCAAGGAATTCTCGTGCACTCTATTGGCCCGATCCTGCCGACATTGCGCCCGGCCTCAACACGGAACGGCTAAGAATATGGCCAATGATCGGCGTAGAGGTCCATCCAAGGTGGAAGGGCAACAATCTGTAGCCCGCGATTCTAAAGGGCTAAAAGTGGCGTTCATAGCCGTTCGCCCTTATTCATGCCGCGAATCGCCATTCAGCTTCAGCGCATCGGCAGTGAGCCGATCCCATAAGCCGCTTGAGAGCCAGTCCAACCGCCGAACGCACTCGATCGGCCGAGTCCTCGACTGTCCTGACGTTGTGCGACAGCTGAGCACCACGCCTTTTTTTATAGAAGTCATGTTGTTAGCCCGCTCCATTTGGTTCGAACCGGCGCCGTACGGTGATTCGCGCATATAGAAATCGGCGACCTCGACCTACGGATGCGCAACCACGGCCAGAATTTCGTCACCTCCTGCCATGGGCTCTGAGTATCTTCATTTGGAGGTATAATGTCGCTAACAGCCAGTACCATTAGGGGAGGGGGTGTCAAGTCCACTGCCGATGGATGACTTGATTGCCCGGGCATTGGCTTACCATCGAGGTGAACCGTCTCGCTTAGGCAAAGGACGGCAACGTGAAAAGACTTCAAAACGCTACTCGTGCCCTGCTCGGGTGCGCCTTCTTGCTCGGGATCGCCGGAGTGGCTCAATCGACGCTGTGGAACTTGACCGCAAATTTCTCCACTGCATCCAATCCAAATGGAGCTTGGTCGTACGGGTCTACCACGACTCTCGGGAATATCAGCCTCTACACGAACAACATGTTCGTTACCGAACACTACCAGGGTCTGGGCTTCCCCGACTTCAACGGGTGGGCGCACGAGGGCGGCGCGTTCCCATTCGTCGCTAGGAACGATTCGCTCGTCCCCTTGTTCGATTGGCTGCCCGGAGAGGTACTTAT
>JACDEQ010000410.1:0-1768 GCA_013816225.1 Armatimonadota bacterium
AGCAAGCACTACTCCAAGACCGACATCGGCCTGGAGGACGCGACCTTCGCGATCCAGCCCGGCGAGTTCGTGTTCATCGTGGGCGCGTCGGGCTCGGGCAAGTCGACGCTCGTGCGGCTCCTGATCAAGGAGTACGAGCCCACCTTCGGCTCGATCACCGTGGCCGGCCACGACCTCGGCTCGATCCCGCGCTCGAAGATCCCGTACTACCGCCGCAATGTCGGCGTGATCTTCCAGGACTTCAAGCTGCTGCCGAGCCGCACGGTCCACGACAACGTCGCCTACGCCCTCCAGGTCACCGGCGGCAAGCGCCGAGAGATCCGCGAGAAGGTGCCCGACATCCTGCGCCTCACCGGGCTCTCGACCAAGCTGCACAACTATCCCGACCAGCTCTCCGGCGGCGAGCAGCAGCGCGTGGCGGTCGCGCGCGCGTTTGCGTGTCGGCCACCCATCCTTCTTGCCGATGAACCAACCGGCAACCTCGACTCGACGATAGGACGGCAGGTCATCGATCTCCTGCTTGCCTTACATCGTGATTATGGCAGCACGCTGGTCCTGGTGACACACGACTCGGAATTGGCGTCCTTTACCCAACGGATCATCACGCTCCGAGATGGCCGTGTGGTGTCGGACCAACCTGCTGCGTCTTCACAGGAATTGTGATGCCCTTCGTGATGACGATGGCATGGCGGGAGACCCGCGCGGCGTGGCGACATTTTCTCTATTTCTTTTTCTGCATTGCACTGGGAGTCGGCACACTAGTCGGGGTTGGACTGTTCGCAGCCAATGTCGAAGGCACCGTTGCCCGCGAGGCACGAGGCTTGATGGGCGGCGATCTGGAGATCCGACTCACGCGACCCATCAGCACCGAAGGACACGACATCTTGCGGTCCCTTGAGAGTCGCGCGATTGACGTCATCCATGTGAGCGAATTGGTTGCCATGGCTTCCCGCCCTGGACGTGAGACCTCTCCCTCGCCTCCTTCGTATGCGGTCCCGACACAACTTATAGAACTGAAGGCCATCGAACCATCCTACCCTTTCTACGGCACACTGAACACGGCCCCCCCTCGCCCAGTTTCCCAACTGATCGCACATCAGGCCGGCGCATGCTTGGCGACCGGGAGGGTCGCGAAGACCGATTGTTATGGGGCGATCGTTCAAGACTCCCTCCTGATCAAGATGGGATTGCAGGTTGGCGATGAGCTGAAAATTGGCCAGGCTGTGTTGACGATTACGGGCACGCTGAAGCATGAACCGGATCGAGTGGCCAGTGCCTTTAGCCTTGGGCCTCGCGTGATGATTTCGCAAGACGCTCTGAGGTCGGCCGATCTCGTGAAGCCCGGCAGCCGGGTGCGAGAACGTTATCTTCTCCGTGTGCCGTTGGAGGTTCAACCCGACCCCCTGGTGACGGAATTGCGCGACCGGCTTGCCGATGACTCAGCCCATGTCTCAACATTTCGCGAGGCACAGCCCCAACTCCGCCGGTTTCTCGATCAACTGACCCGCTATTTGGGGTTGGTTGGGTTAACCGCCCTGTTTGTCGGGGGGATCGGCGTGGCGAGTACCGTCCATGCGTTCGTGAAAGACAAACTCAAGACCATTGCCATTCTCAAAACCCTCGGGGCCGACTCCGGCACGGTCATTCGAACGTACCTCGTTCAGGCGCTGTGTCTCGGCCTCATGGGGAGCCTGGCCGGTGTGACCTTAGGCGCCTCACTGCAACACGCCATCCCCTCACTGCTGGCCGGCCTGCTTCCGATCGATTT
>JACDEQ010000410.1:1778-2415 GCA_013816225.1 Armatimonadota bacterium
CCTGTCGGTAAGCCAAGGATCGTTGTCTGCCGAGCCGATCCTGAGAGGCGTTGCGCTGGGGGCGGCCACAACCCTGCTCTTTACCCTGTGGCCTCTGTTAGGCATTCGAGAGATTCGTCCTGCGCTCATCTTTAGAACCGAGATGGTGGGTGCGGAGCAGGAAGGTGATCGCGACCAGAGGCGATTCACATGGCTGGAACATCTTCGAGACCCGGTGCGCTGGGTCACAGTGGTGCTGATCGGCATCGGACTATCCGGGCTCGCCATGTGGCAAGCCAGGTCTATCTCAATCGGGACGATGTTCATTGGCGCATTGGTGGCGGCTGTTGTGCTTCTGACGTTCGCCGCACGCATGGTGATTCGAGGGCTCAGGATCGCCGCATCGCCATCGTCTTTGACGGTTCGCCAGGCCATGAGAAATCTTTCACGACCCGGCAGCCAAGCCACGAGCATTATGGTGGCCGTCGGGATTGGAGTGATGATTATCGTCACCATCTCGCTCCTTGAGCGGTCACTCATCAGACAAATCGGCGAAAGCAGACCACTCAATGCGCCGACCTTTTTCTTCATTGATTTGCAGCCGGATCAGAAAGCCGCGTTCGAGCGCCTGATGCACCAGCGCTTTTCTCACGTGACA
>JACDEQ010000109.1 GCA_013816225.1 Armatimonadota bacterium
GTCCAGTTCGCCGTAAGTTGATCGAGTCGGGCGTTGCCCGTGCGGAGTGAGCCGTTGCCCAACGGCTTCGGCACTTGGCCGGACTTGAAGCGCACAAGAATGTGATCGGATGCGTGGCCGCCGATTTGGTCGGGCCGGCCCATCTGGGCGAAGGCGCCGACTGCAAGGATCGAAAAAAGAGTCGCGCCGAGCGTGAGTTTAAACGCCGGCAAACGGCGAGAAGTTTGGTGATTGTGCATCGAATCCCCTTTATGGTAACAGGATTCCAGCAGTGTACCACCGGGCGGCGGCGGCCAGAATTATCTCTTGGTTCTCTGTTGCTTCTCCATCGCGCTGAGGATCGCGGCGATTCTGCGCCCTTGCTCCTTCATCTTGCCGAGGATCTTGTCGTACCGGCCCTCCTTCTTGTGCACCCTGCGTCCCACCCGAAGCTGGCAAGGGTAGACGCTTACACTCCAACGTTGTCGATCTACCGCTTTCGACCGGACACGATGCACGACTTCGACGAAGACCTAGAATTCATGCTGCGGGAGGCCTACCAGGCGGGAAATTGACCTAGCTTCTTTTCGCGCCGAGAAGAATCGAAGGTAGTTCTCGGACTTCGAAGCGTTATAATGGCGACATGCCCACGACCATGAACTCCCCATCCTCCGCCGAGACTCGATCGATGATCGAGCAGTCGCAGCGGTTCTTAGAAGAAGGCACGAACTTCTTCCTTTCCACCTTTCAAGCCGTTCCGGATGACAAATTGAATTATTCCCCCTCCGCCACGGCCAAGACTCCCCTCCGGTTGGCCGCCCACCTGTCTGTCGCCAACTCCGCATTTGCGGGCCTATTGCGCGGAGAACCTGCGCCGGACATTCCCTTGCCGGAAATGATCCAGTGGATGGATCAACAAGAGAGGCAAATCACTACGCGGGACGAGGCCGTGCAAGCCCTTGAAACGTCGAAAACCGAGGTATGTTCGGCGATTGCCAACCTCACACCTGAAGCCATCGCAAGCACGATCAAAACACCGTTCGGGGAAATGCCGGCGACGTTCCTCATGCAGCTGTGCGGGCTCCATCCTGCTTGCCATGCCTCCCAAATCGACTATATCCAGACCATTTACGGCGACATGGAAATGCATATGCCTCATTGAGCCCCAAGCCTGGGGCATGCGGGGCGGCCTGCAGAGCGCGAGTATCACGCCCCGGTCCAGGGACAATTGGGGCTACTTCTTGACGCTGGACCGTATCCGCCATTTGCAGCGCTTTTTGGAAAAACGAGAGCTTGGGGCGGCGCGTCAGCTTGGGCCGTCTCTTTGCTTCCATGCAACACCCCTTCCACGGGGGTGTTGCATTTTCATAAGCTATGGACGGTTAGAAGCGTTATCCCGGGAACGCCCACCACGAGAAGGGGCCTCCGGGCTTAGACCGACGCGGGGACAGGGCCGTTGATGATGGCGTGGGTCTTGTAGATGCTGGGCTGCTGGGTGATGCCCGCCTTCTCCATCGCGGGGCCGAGGCGCTCGCCGAAGGCCTTGAACTTCTCCTCGGAGTCCCACACATCGACCACGAGCCATCCCGTGTCTGTCGGCGAAGCGGAGTGGAAGATCAAGCCGTTGGGGACGTTGGATTGGGAGCAGTTCGAGAGACGGCAGACCTCTTCGTACTGTGCTGCGGTGACGCCGGGGGCGTCGAACACGAGGGTAATCATTGATTGTCTCCTTGTGCCTCTTTGGAAAGGGGCAGAATCATCGTACCCCCGATCAGGTTGGCGATAGCGTCGGCAATCGGCTTGTGGCGTAGGGGCGACAAGCTATAATCAAGCGTCTTACGGCGAAGCCTGCGCGTCGTTGTTACCTGCCCGACATTCACTCCTGGGTCACCACGGCCAACAGCTTTGACGGCTACAAGGTCGTCGCGAATTTCGGCGTCGTGAGGGGAATCACCGTGCGCAGCCGCTCGATTTTCGGCAGCATCGGCGCATCGCTGCAAACGGCCTTCGGCGGAAACATCAGCCTCTTCACGGAACTAGCCGAGGCCTCGCGCAAGGAGGTGTACGCATTGATGATAAGACATGCCGTCCAGGTCGGAGCGAGCCCATCCTGGCCATGCGATACGATGCTACTGAGCTCGCTTCCGGCGTGTCCGAAGTCATCTCCGATAGTGCGGCGGTCAAAATCGAGCCCGCGTAAGGCCGGTACATTCGTGTCGTGCAGCCCCAAACTGCGGCGCTGATTCATCGGGCTCAGGCCTTCGGAAACCAGACCTCGAGCAGGTTGGCGTCGGGATCGTAGAAGTAGTACGACGAGCCTTCGAAGCGGCCGGGCTCCCAATTCTCGGGGCCGTAGACGGTAATGTCGTGGGCTCTAAGCCGCTCCAATGTGGCGTCGAATTCGGAGGCCGGCAGTTTGAATGCGTAGTGAACCGGCCCGAATCGATGGCCCTCAGGGAGCGGCGAATGTTGTTCATAGAGGAGGGAGCCTTGCCGGAGGCCCAGCCACCGATTCTCGTTCTTCTCTCCCGCCCAGAAGCTGGCCCATCCATTGCCGGGCCTACTTATCGGCTCGAGCCCCACGACCTCACGATAAAAAGCCGCCGCCACATCGACGTCTTTTACGCACAAGACTAGCTCGAAGAGGTCATGAGCCGGCATTCTAGAGGCTATATACCTTTCGTGAGCGAGACGCTGATCGGGTCCACCTTGGAATTCGTCGCTAACAGCGCAAGAAAGTGCCTTCCACCTATCGACTCTAAACCAAGGTTTATACTTCACACTAAGCCCGTGAAGATCGGTGAGTTAGCAAGGAAGGCCGGAATCAGCGTCAGCACGGTGCGCTTCCACGAGGCGCAAGCGCTGATGCCGAAGCCCAACACAAGGGGGCCGGGATACCGCGAATACGAGGAGAAGGACCTCGAGGGCGTACATCCATTGAAAAACGCGAGCGGGGGATCGTCGCTTCTGGCGGCCAACACTGTATAATATCGAGATATCCCGAAATCACGTCATGAAAGACCTCGTAAACTTCGGCAAAGCAATCGCTGACCCCACGCGTGCACGGATACTCAGCGCCCTTCAGCAAGCCGATCTGTGTGTGTGTGAACTAGTAGACGCTCTCGAAATCAGCCAATCCACCTTGAGCACGCACTTGCAGACCCTCCGGAATGCGGCAGTTGTCCAGACGAAGAAACGGCGATCCTGGATAATTTACAGTATCGAGCCTTCAGTGCGCCCCGCATTGCAAGAGATTTTCGAGCATTTCCCCTTTACGGACGGACGGGCAATACGCGACTTGGAACGCCTTTCTATGAGAATGCTGCTTCGCGTGGACGGATGCTGCGTTGTGGGAGCGGGGAAATTATCCAAGGAATTGACCCATGTCATGTAACTTCACAATTGCGCTCGTCTTCATGAACGCAACCCTGGCCAACCCGGATGACTCCACCAAGTTCAGCGCAGTCAGAAACTCTATCCCCTTTGTGAAGCAGGCTGTATCGGAGCTGACATTAGACGAGGCGGTGCGGCTGGCTCTTGCAAACAATCCTCGAGTCAAGGCGCTCGTTTTCGACATCTCTGCCGCCGAGCTCGGGCTAGCAGCAGCTCAAGCTTTGGCTAATCCCAATGTCACTTTGAACCCTGGATTTACACGGGCCGGTTCGGACGAAGAGCTTATGATCTCGCAGCCCCTGGAGATAAACGGTAGTCGTTCTGCCCGCGCGGGGATGGCAAGCGCCCAGCTGCGCGTAGCCGAATCAGAGGCACTCATTGAATTGCGCGAAATTGTGTACGAAACGAAGTCTGCTTACTTGCAGCTCGCAAGAGCACAAGAACGAAACACGCTCGCCAACGACGTTGTGGGAAACTCCGAAGAGCTTGACCGAATCGCACAGCGGCAAGTCGAGTTGGGGAGCCGGCCGGGCATTGACCGGACTCAGACCTCGATCGAGCTCACCCGTGCTCGACAACAAGCGACATTGTCGGGAGCTGAGTTCGCCGCAGCTCGCGCGGAGCTCAATACGATCATCGGGCGCCCTGTTGGCGAAATCGCCGTCTTGCCTCTTCTGCAGTTCAGTCCGCAAACGATCGATGAGTCTTTGATCCTTCAACAGGCAATGGGAGCTCGTGCTGAGATCGCGGCGTCAGCGGCGACTAGGGAGGGCTTTCTGCAGGAGGCCCGGCTTGCACGTGCAGAAGGGATTCCCGACATTGCCCCGCACTTTCGAGCAACGAGCCTGACGCGCAGCCCTCACGAGAACGGATTTGGAATCGGGATCACAATCCCGCTGCTCGATTACGGCAGCCGAAGAAATCGAATTCGCCAGGCCGAGGAATCCGCAAAGGCCCACGAGCAACGCGCCGCTGCCGTCCGCAACCGAGTTTTACGAGAGGTTTCGCAAGCCGTGGCACGTCTTCGCGCTGCCAACGCGGTTCTTAGGATGTTTCAAGGCGGCATGCTGGACGAGGCTCGGAAAGTATTGGAAGCGACACGCAATGGATTTCGGATCGGCGGGGTAAGCCTGTTGGCAGTGTTAGAGGCCCAACGGACATACCGAACCGTGCAGGCGGAATACATCGACGCGCTCGCATCGCACGAGCAGGCGCGAGCCCAGTTGGAACGCGCGACCGGCGCTGTCCCGACATCTGTGCTTAAAGATCTCCGGTCAATGGAGTCGAAAAAGCAGTGAGCACCCAAACCGTGGCTTCCCGAACCATCCGCTGGATTCCTATCGGAATCGTGGCGATTGTCGCTTTGGCGGGGTCTCTCATGTACTTCGCGTTTCGCTCCTCACCCTCCTCGACGGTTGCCAAGGCAGCTGACACAGCGCTAACCGTGCCGGAGGGCCAAGCCGGAAAGGCCGGTGAGCTTGTCATAAGCCAAGAGGCGATGCGGTTGGCTGAAATCCAAGTTCAGCCGGCAACGGCCCGGCTGGTTTCAGAAAGGCTCTCCGTGAGCGGGGTGGTTCAGGTTGGAGGAGACCAGCTCGTCAAGGTAACACCTCGCGTAGCGGGCAAAGTCATCAAACTTTTCGCCGGCGCGGGCGACACAGTGCGTGCCGGTCAAACGCTGGCGCTTCTCGAAAGCGCCGAGCTAGGACAATCGCAAGCTGGGTATCGGCAAGCGGCGGCCAGAGTAACGGCAGCGAGCAAAAACTTGGAAAGGCAGCGGCAGCTCGCAAAGCTCGGTCAGTTCGGCAAACCGCAGGTCGAGGAGGCTCGCACCAAAGCGATCGAAGCCGAGCGCGATGTTCAACTGGCCGAGCGCAACTTGGGAGAAGATCGTACCAAGCTCGCTGAGGCCCAGAGCGAGCAGCAAGGCCTTGTAAGCAAGGTGACGCAAGCACGCGCAGAGATGGATGTTACAAAGGCAAGATTCGACCGCGCCGAAACGCTCTTTAAAGAAGAGCTGATTTCAAAGCAGGAGTTGGAGCGAGTTAGCGCCGACTACAAGAAAGCGGCCGCGGATGTCAGCGTCGCTATGGCTGCGGTGGCGCAAGGCGTGGCTCGAATAGAGGGGGCAAAGGCCCGTGTCGATGCGTCGTTGAGGGAGCTAATGCTGGCAAAGCGCCGAGCGCTGATTGTCTCGCAAGCGCATCAACGCGAGGAAAGTGTCTACAACGGCCAATTCTCGACCAACCGCGAGCTTGTCGAAGCCGAGTCGGCTCTACGGCTGGTTCAAGTCGAAATGCGAGGTGCAGTCGATGCAGTCCGACTGTTAGGCGGAAAGCCCGGGGGCCACAACACTATAGCCTTGATCACCCCCATTTCCGGCAAGGTCCAGGAACGCTTGGCGACGCTCGGCGAGACCATCGACCCTGAACACGCGGCCTTCACGGTTGTGAACCTCGATCTCGTTTGGGCTCAGCTCGCGGTGGCGCCGGGCGACCTTGCCGCAGTGCGGGTAGGCCAATTGGTCGAGCTCGGTTCAGAGGCCGCGCCAGGCAATTCGTTCCGAGGGAGGGTTCTCTCGGTCGGCACCGCAGCCGATGAGACCACTCGGGCGGTTTCCGTCAGGACGACTCTGGGGAATCGGGGCAACGTTCTCAGGCCAGGATCGTTCGTGAAGGGCACGATCGTGACCGACCTACGCAAACATCGGGTCACGGTGCCCGAGGGAGCTCTTCAGGAGCACACGGGCCGGGCGACTGTGTACATCGCTACACGCGTCAGGCCAGGAGCGTTCGAAATACGGCACGTCACCCTCGGCATTCGGGACCATGGTTGGCGAGAGATCACGGCGGGGCTGGCGCCAGGAGAGCCCATCGCGGTGAACGGCACTTTCTACCTCAAGTCGGAAGCTCTGAAAAGCTCCTTATCAGATGGTTGCTGCGCCCCCGGTGGATAGCCAATGTTGAACCGAATCGTCGATTGGTCCATCCACAACCGGCTCTTCGTGGTGTTCGCCGCCATCGCCCTAATCCTGGCTGGTGTCTACTCGGCGATAACACTCCCAATCGACGCGGTGCCCGACATCTCGGGCAAGCAGGTGGTGGTCAACACGGCCGCGCCCGCTCTCGGACCCCAAGAGGTCGAGCTGCAAATCACGCAGCCACTGGAGACGGTGCTGTCCGGGATACCGGAGTCCACCGGTATGCGGTCCATCTCGCAGTTCGGGCTCTCACAGATCACAGTTCTTTTTGAAGACAGCACGGACGTGTATTGGGCAAGGCAGCAGGTCAACGAACGTCTCAGCGAGGCAAAGGAAGCACTGCCGCCGGGCATCGAGTCGCCGACCTTGGCGCCCATCGCCACGGGCTTGGGCGAGATCTATTACGTCTTCGTCGAGGGAGAGAAGTTTTCGCTCATGGAGCGGCGGTCGATCCTGGATTGGCAGGTGAAGCCCCGTCTTCGAACCGTGCGGGGCATCATCGAGATCAACAGCTTCGGCGGCCATGTAAAGCAATACCAGGTTCTGGCCGACCCGGAAAAGCTGCGTGCCCACGACCTTCAGTTGGCGGACGTGCGGGACGCTCTTCAAAGGAATAATCGCAACGCCGGCG
>JACDEQ010000411.1 GCA_013816225.1 Armatimonadota bacterium
ATGTTGCCAAAACTCGTCGCCAATGTGAAATTCAAAGATGGCATCGAGGCAAGCCCGCCTCAAGCTAAAGCCGCCGCCTGACCCAAGTGGCCGTCACCAAGATTCGGCAATAGCTCACGTCATGTTGACCCACGCCTCTGCGCTCTCCGCATCCCAATCATCTTCATCCTGGGACGCAGCTCCAGTACTGACCGGCGGGCTGGGGCGCAATTGCGCGATGTCTATACCGGCCACCGCGATGCTGACTTGGCCGGCGACGATCTTGGCCCAATTGGAAAAAGACACCCGGTCAAGTGATAAGATCGGCAACGGCAGTGCGCGAGGTTCTGCTCTCGGCTGTGGAGGATCGAGACGCAGACTAATATTCGATACGACCAGGCTGGTCGCGCTCAGATGCCGTGTCGGCAACCCAACTGCCGAGCGAGGCCACAAGCGGGGCGGGAAGACGTGCAGTACGGCGACAGATCCACGAGTGGCCCAGTACTCCAGCGCCTCCGCGACAGCGCCGTCGCTCCAAGCCTTATGTACGCAATCGCTCACCACGACGATCATCCGATGACCGGCAGGGTCGTGAAGCTCACGTAAGCTTCGCGCGCTGATCGCCTCATTGCTACGCAGGCTTGGTCTCAGACTAATTGGGGTGGTGCTCGGATCGAGACGCCAAGTTCGCACGTCGCGAAAGCCACCTTGGCGCTCGAACAGACGCCGAAGTTCCTTCACCGTCTGATCCCAAATGGCCATGGTCGGGCTCGTATCCACGACAAGCACTAGGTTCGCCCACCTGCCACGATCTGGCACGAGTGCCGGGGCCAAGATCTTATCCTCGAAGAGACGGCGAACCGTCTCTTCCTCGTTCAAGATCAGGGTTCGCGAGCGGCCAAGCGGCCGCGATAGCGGTCGCATCGCCAAACCAAGGTCGCGCGCCTCCGGCAGCGCCGCGACGCCGGGGACGCGAAATCCGATGGCCCGTCGCGACCCGTCGACGCGATCCAGGTCGCGGTGAAGAATGACGATAGGATCATCCGCAGGTGCTCGCTCTTCGGCGAGCTCGACCGCGGTTTGCGGAGCCCAAGCCGTAAGTTGTTCGGCCGCACCGATATCGTCAGCTAAAATCGGAGCAGGCTCGCGGCGCCTTCGGGTATCGATCTGAGCCGGTTGCGGCTCCGCATTGGAGTCCTCTGATCCGACAAGGAGGTTCGCCGGAAGATGCCGGCACAGCCACATGGCATCGGCGATTTCGTCGGTGGTCGGATCGAAGTCCGCTTTCTGCAAGCGCCGGAAAAGGTCCGCTATCAAGTCGACTGCCCCCCTGTTAGGGGCTTCAGTAGAGCGTCTTTCAGCCGCTGCGCGGTTTGATCCAACTGGTCATCTATTGGCACCCCGAGCAGCCGAAGATACAAAGCGTTCAACAGTTGGTCCGTCGACAAATCCTGCGTCTGACGCCTACCGTCAAATTCGCCTGCAAGCGGCTTCCATTCGGCCGGGAGCGGCTCGGCGGTGTCTCCTTCGAGTTGGGCTTGCACGATAGCGGCCAATTTGTCGGGCGACGGTTCTGGTAGCGTCAAGCGCAAGCAACGTCGCAAGAAGGCAGGCGGGAATTCGCGTTCGCCGTTGCTCGTCAGGATGACGACCGGGAACTCGTGGCAACGGACCTTCCCCCGCACGATGGGCACCCACAATCCGTCATCGTACGCCGGCACCTCAACCGGTTCTAAACCGTCCGCCAAGCGGGCAAGTTCGGGGATCTGGAATTCGCCCTCCTCAAAGATATGCAGCAAATCGTTTGGTAAATCGACGTCTCCCTTGTCGATCTCGTCGATAAGAAGGACCCGCGGGCGGCTGGCGGCCACGAGAGCGGTACCGAGCGGGCCCAGCCGCAGGTATTTGCTGATGTCGGGTGGACTACCCGGATGAAGCTGCTGATCCTGCAGGCGGCCCAAGACGTCATAGGTGTAGAGACCGTCCTTCAGAGTTGAACGACTGGTAACCGACCACCGCAAGACAGGTCCGAGTTCCAGGTCTTGAGCAATTGCGTAAGCCAGAGACGACTTGCCCGTTCCTGGCTTTCCCGTGACGAGTAAGGGCCGCCGGAGAAGGAGTGCGGCGTTGACCATCTCGACCTCCGGGTCCTCTACTTGATAGCGCTCGCCTCTCCGCCGCTCTTGCGGGCTGGGATCTGGAATCCGCCCGCTTGCCGGGTCCTTCGGCGTCCGGATCTCGCCGCCGAAGCGACGCCACGGTGGCGGTGGCGGCAGCGGCAGTTCACTTCGCGAATCGCCTTTGAAAATATACCAATTGTGCGTCGTCGCGCTTGCTTCAGCCATGGCCCAAAATCCGCGATGGGATATTGGGTAGCACGCGCGTGTTGGGCTGAAGGGGGATTTTCAGCCCATTTTGCGGCTCATGATCG
>JACDEQ010000412.1 GCA_013816225.1 Armatimonadota bacterium
GTTCAAGGAAATTCGCGAATGCGGAGTCCCGATCGTCGCCGGGTCGGCAGAGTGGCGACCGAACCGAGCGGCAGCAACGGTCACCTCCAATAAAATGGGCCAATCGTTCGAGCAATTGTGGCCCAAAGGAGAACGCGCCAACATCCCTCGCCTTTCCGAGGAGAAATTCAAGCACCCTTTCATTACAGCGACGGGCGAGCCTCGCGCAAGCGTCGCAATGAATCGGCTCAGCACGCTTTGGATCAATACGGGTACGCTCTGCAATATCACGTGCCGAAACTGCTACATCGAATCGAGCCCAAAGAACGACCGGCTGGTCTACATCGACAAGGCCGAAGTGCTGACCTACCTTGACGAGATCTCGCAATGCGGCCTGCCGACCGAGGAGATCGGCTTTACGGGTGGCGAGCCGTTCATGAATCCCGGGATCATTGCAATACTCGAAGGATGCCTTGACCGCGGCTTCAGCGTTCTGGTCCTGACGAATGGCATGCGGCCGATGCAACGGCATAAGTCCGCGCTTCTTGACCTGAACCGCCGGTACGAGCAGCTACTGACCTTGAGGGTTTCGCTCGATCATTATACCGCCGAGCGTCATGAAGAGGAGCGAGGTCCGGACACGTTTGCTCATGCGCTGTCTGGGCTGAAATGGCTTAGCCAGCATGGTTTCCGGACGTCGATCGCCGGGCGCACGATGTGGGGTGAGGACCCGGCCTCCGAGCGAAACGGCTATGTGCGTCTTCTCGCCGAACACGAAATTGCCCTCGCCCCCGACGAGCCGGGCGCGTTGGTGCTTTTTCCCGAGATGGAGGCGACCAGGGACGTTCCAGAAATAACGACCGCCTGTTGGGGCATTCTCCACAAGTCCCCCGGCGACATGATGTGTTCTTCTTCCCGAATGGTCGTAAAGCGCAAAGGTGCTGCAAAACCGGTCGTCGTTGCATGCACCTTGCTCCCCTATGACGAAGAATTCGAATTGGGGCACACGCTTGAGGAGGCCAGCCGTTCAGTGCCGCTCAATCATCCATTTTGTTCGCAATTTTGCGTTCTGGGCGGTTCGTCCTGTACGGGTAAATGATCGGTGGACCATTGAAGATCTTTCTCGGCGCAATCGGGGTCGGCATGTACGACGTTCCCGGCTTGTCGAAGGCCAATTGGACCCGGGTGACGACACGGCGTAAGCTTTTTTGCGCGCGCAAAGCGTCGAAATGAAGCACGGCCGCTCGAATCTGATCAAGATCCTGGGGGTGGGGCTCGTCGTGCTTCTTCTCGTCGGCGCCGGCTTCGTGCTGCCGATAAGGGATTGGGTGCAATCATTTACAGATTGGGTTCAGAAGTTCGGCCCCATAGGCTTCATTGCATTTGCCGTCGCGTATGTGATCGCCGTGCTTCTGATCCTGCCTACATGGGTCCTGACCGTTTCCGCCGGGGTGGCTTTCGGGCTATGGGGGATTCCACTTGTTGTTGTTTCGGCCACGCTTGGCGCGACACTGGCATTTCTGATAGCTCGGAGTGTAATTCGCGAACAAATTCGGACATGGGTGCAGAAAAAGCCGCTTCTGCAAGCACTGGACACTGCCGCTAAGACAGAGGGATGGAAGGTCGTTGGCCTGTTGCGTCTCAGCCCGGCGGTGCCGTTTACCCTTCAGAACTACGCCTTCGGAGCCACGGATATTCCGCTTTGGCAATTCGTGATCCCGACTTTTTTCGGAATCATCCCCGGTACTTCTCTTTATGTCTATATTGGAACGCTGGGACGGACCGCGGCGGCCAACGCTAATCTAAACACATTTCAGATCGTTCTGTTTTCGATCGGCCTTTTGGCGACCGTGGTCGTCATCGCAGTCGTTACGAAAAAGGCTAAACTCATGCTCAGCCAGATTGGCGTCCAGTCGAAATAGCCGCTTTGAGGAGCCTGCGCGTGTTGTCGATCATCGTTCCCATCCTGAACGAACAAGAGACCGTCGCAACCACTCTGGCTGCCTTGCAGCCCTTACGCCAGCGCGGGGTGGAAGTCATCGTGGTGGATGGTGGTAGCGAAGACAGTAGCATGCGGCTCGCTTCTCCGCTCTCCGATCAGGTAATTGTTGCGGCACGGGGCCGCGCGTCTCAAATGAACGCGGGGGCCAGGCTGGCTTCTGGCGACGAGTTGCTGTTCCTGCATTCGGACACTGTACTGCCCAAAGGCGCGTTGGAAGCGATCGAACAAGCGTTCAGAGCACCCGTATGCGTTTGGGGACGGTTCGACGTATCAATCGAATCGCCATTGCGCGTGCTGACTGGCGTCGCGTTCATGATGAACTTGAGGTCACGGTGGACGGGAATCGCGACCGGAGACCAGGCGATCTTCGTCAAACGTAGCGCATTTGAACGGATCGGCGCCTTTCCCGCCGTTTTGCTCATGGAGG
>JACDEQ010000110.1 GCA_013816225.1 Armatimonadota bacterium
CGGCAACACCATTTTTGACGTGTTCCACACGACCTCGAAAGTGCATCCCGCCGTTGCGGCCCACCTGAGCGCCGTCGATGACGTTCCGGCAGAGACGAGAGTCGCTGTCAACGGCGACAAATTCCTTCTCTCCGTGCGCCCCCTCAAAGAAGATGACGGCGCCATCATCGGCTGCATCGGCGTGATGAGCAGCCTACGCGGCGACGTGTAGCCTCCACATACGACGCTCAAAACTACGACTTGTCCGCTGCCCTTTCTTCGAGTATCTTTTACTTAGAGCGTTGACTCGAACCCCATAGCCTCTGAGTTTCAGTGCAAAGCGAAGTCGCCGAGGGAACGGGATCTAGGCTCAACGAGTTCCAATATCCGGAGCACGTTTTTCGCGGAAGGTGCAGTGACACGAAACGCCGTATTGGTATACGCGTTGGCCCTGACATCTGCCCTCTTCGCGCTTTGCGCGCCGAGCTTGCAATTGCCCTACGGCTGAGCAGGAATAGGACGCATTTAATGAGGAAGCCGGGCGGCTAGCCCCCCTGCCCGCCCCGGCTTTCAAATGTCCCGCTCCAACAGCCGCCTCGGGCTACTTCGTGGGTTCGAAGGAGCCGTGGGTGGGGGCGGAGGCCGCTTCCATCTTGAACTCCCCGCCGCCGCTCGCCGTCGCCTTTCACGGTTGCACAACCCGCCGCGCTTGCTGCGCGCGGAGCGGTGAGGCACTGTTTGACGAAGTCATGCCAGCGCCGCGGATCGAGCGCCTTCGAAGGAGATATCGGGGCGACGGCGGCTTCGGTTAGGAAGCTTTCGAGGATGGGCCCGTGCGCTTTCTTAAAGAGCGACGGTGTGCCGAAAAGCTCGAACGTCTTGATTTCCCCGTTCAAGATAAACACGACGCCGACGACGTTCGGCTTCGAAAGCCGCGCGTCCACGAAATCGACGCTGGCAACCCAGTTCGTCCAGGTCGGCGAATATCTTTTCAAAGTCGTGCAGCGAGGTGTCAACGTCTATCACCGCATTCTGAATAACGGCGGGGAAATCCCAGTGCTCTTCGATTTTCGGAAACGGTTCTTTATGATCTGAAAAGATTATTAGCTCGTGGCTATCGAGAAACTCGACGAACTTGATCACCTGATCCCTCTGCTCTTCGTCGGCAACCCGATCGAGCAGTTGACCCAGCGTATCAGCGGCTAAGTGCTCAATGAGCGGAAAATATTCGCTGTTAAAGAGCACGATCTCGTGACGCGTAAGGTCGCAAATAGACGATCTCGTTGCTCCTTTGACCGGGATGCAATCGGGAATGAGCAGAACGTATTTGTCGAGATTGTCGGCGACGCTCATTACTTCAGTATTTTTGAAATCGGCTTCTTCGAAGCCTGCGGAGCAGCCGTAAACTTGAATTTGTCGTTTTCGAAAAGGATGTCCTCTTCGATTGCGAGTGTGGGTACCTGCTTCACCTGTATTTTGCGAAATGCAAGCGGCAAATGAGCAATTTGCGAATCGGGGAGGATCAGTACTAAGTCATCGTCGTTCATGGGGTTTTCCTTCCGTTGCCATCCGCATCAAGCGCAAGGCGACCACCTGCTCCAGGTGGAAATTGCAAGGCGACGAAACCATCCCGAACTGGCCGACCGGATTGATTTCTAGGAAATAGTAACACCCGTCTTGGCCCAAGATCAGGTCGACCGAGCCCGTGTTCAAACCTAAAGTAGCGAACAGGCGTCCGAGCTTTCCCTCGACCTCTTGCGGAATGGCAAACGGGATGGCTCTGTTCGGCTTGGCCTCATTGTACTTTCGGAGGTCGGTCTTCGTTTGCTCGTCGGTTTGCGACAGAATCGCCATGGCATAGCACGCCCCCGCCAGATAGAAAACCCGAAGGTCGAAGCTCTTTTGAATGCGCCGTTGAATAAACGAAGGCGGCGCGGGTTCATCGATTTGCCCGATATCATTGCCCAGCCTTTCAGTATACGAAAAATAGCCTCTTGCGCCGGAGGACTTATCGAATAAATAGACTCCGTCGGAGATTGGCTTTGTGATCGCGTCCGATATTTCCCTCAAACCGTTGTGAACGCCAACCCGATTGTTCGAAACAATGAACGATGGCGTTAAGAAGCCGGCTTGCCGGGCTGCGTCCAGCACGATCAGCTTGTTGAGGTCGCATTTCGTGGGAGAGCCAAGGCACGGCGCCACCTTTTCAATGCGATAGTGCAGATACTCCGAGAGCTTCGCACTTTCCGCAGCAAGTTTGTCGTTAAGCTGGTCCGAGAGCTTTTGATGAGCGGGCAGCGATACTTCGCGCCTGGCTCCGGCTAGCCAACCACTGCCCTTCCGATACCAGACGGCTTTTAAGTCACCAAGACAGAATTTGCGGTCCCGATATTGAATTGCGATTTCGGGGTCAGAGACGTCGATCTTCATCGAGCCATGTGCTTCTGCGTCATCGTAGTTCACTCGAAGGACATCGCCGTACCCTAAGTGGTGCAGCCAACGAGTAACGGCCGTTGTCGAATAATCACGTGCGCTCGAAAAAGATGCAAATCATCAGAACCGACACTAGTTAGGGCGGCCAAGACAGTTGAGTCAAGGCAGCCCTAATCACAAATGCGGCGGAAAGCGTGATCCGCCCGTGGGAAACGGCTATCCCCAGGGATCGCCATCCGTGGTGCCCTCGACATGGCAAACGGACTGTGTGTTTGCGGTGCCTTCCGCGAGTTCGCCGCCCCTTCCAAATAGATCGGCAGCCTTCAGCTTCGCGCTAAAGAACTCGTTGAGTATCTTCACCGTCAGAACCAAGTCTTCCGGACTTCCAGGCTTGACCTGTCCTTTCTGGTCTCCAGTATTCTCCATTGTTCCTCCTTATCTGTGATCGCTTGTGGACTGCCGGAGCAGTTATTACCGCGAACACAATTCATTATAGACTCCTCTGCCAAAATACTAGGACCTTCGTCCTTCTTCTCGGCGAGGTGACCACGATTGAATGCGGTTATCCGATACGGCCGACGGGGTCGAAACCTAGTTGCGGCTCAATACTCCTGTGGAGGAGGCGCGCTATTGTTGCTCGCTACAGGCTGTGAGCCTCCGGGTGCTTGGGCTGATATAGCATGATCTCGCCTGCAGCCGGGAGAACGAGGTTGGTGGTGAGGCCGAAGCCTTCGTCCGTGATTCCTCCGGTGAACTCCGCACCTTTGCTTCGTAGCTCCGCGACCGTCGCTTCGATGTCATCGCACATCAGAGAAATCGAGTGGTGCTTCGGGTGCGAGTACGGCTTGCCCTCCCAGACGCCGGAGGTCGGATGGACTCCCATTTCGCTTGGGCCGGCCTTGAAGATGAGCCATCCGGGCTCGGATTCAGTGTGCTCGACGTAGGGCCAACTGAGAACGTCGCGCAGAAATGCGCGCGTAGCCGGCGGGTCGTCGGAATGAATCATCGTGTGTATGGCTTTGATCATGCCTGTGAATCTACCCGTTGATTAGGCTCTTCTTGCCCCCTGCTAGCCTCCCCGGGCAGCGGACCTTTCGAAGCTGGGCGTTCGTGAGCCCGGGGGAGGGATTTGGTCAGTCTAATAGCTCGTACCGTGTGTTTCGTCTTCGGGGAACGTAACCCGCCTCCGTGATCAGTCGCTCGAACTCTGTGGCGTCCAGAATGAACTTGTTCCCCGACGCCGAAACGACGTTTTCCTCGATCATCACGGAGCCGAAGTCGTTGGCGCCATAGCCCAGGCCGAGTTGGGCGATCTTCGGGCCTTGCGTGAGGATCGAGAGCTGGAAGTTGTCAAAGTTGTCGAGAAAGATCCTCGAGACTGCCAGCGTGCGCAAGTAATCGTAACCCGACGCTTTCCGCTCGATCGCGAGGTCGGTTTCCTCGGGCTGGAAGCTCCAGGTTACGAATGCGCGAAACGGCGAGCATTCGTCCTGTAGGGCGCGGATGCGGCCGAGGTGCTCGACGCGGTCCTCGATCGTTTCCACATGGCCGAACATCATGCTGGCGGTGCTTCGGATGCCGAGCGCGGCTGCGGTGCGCATGCAGTGGAGCCACTCGTCGGTTGTGTCCTTATAGGGCGCGATGATCTTGCGGACCCTGTCGACGAGAATTTCGCCACCGGCGCCCGGGATGCTGTGCAAGCCGGCAGCTTTAAGGCGTTCGAGACACTGCGGGAGGGTCAGCTTGCTGATGTGCGCGATGTAGATGATCTCCGCGGGGCTGAGGGCGTGCAGGATCACTTTCGGGTAGTTGTCGAGAATCTTCTTGAAGATGCCTTCGTAATAGTCGATCTTGAGCTTCGGGTTGAGGCCTCCCTGAAACAGGATTTCGACGCCGCCCTTTTCGACCGTGTCGCCGACCTTTTCCAGGATTTCTTCGTCGGAGAGCAGGTATCCCTCGTCGTGCCCAGGCACTCGGTAAAAAGCACAGAACTTGCACCGCACCCAGCAGACGTTCGTGTAATTGAGAATCCGGCCGATGATGTAGGTGACTGTGTTGCCCGGAACGCGTTCCTGGCGGCGATGATTTGCGAGCGTCGCCAGGGCATTGAGGTCGTGATGTCGAAAGAGCCGGATGGCCTCTTCGGCATCGATCCTCTCGTGCTCGAGCACCTTGTCGGCAATAGCATCGAAGGATATCTCAGGCGGGTTCGCAAGGGCCATGGCTACCCGAATTCTACCTTGCCGGCTTCAAGTACACTCACCGCCATGCGGGCGGAGTTGGCGGAGCTTTGGCGCTATCGAGAGTTGCTGTGGTCGGTAGTGCTGCGCGAGCTTCGCATTCGGTACAAGAACTCGTATCTGGGATTCTTCTGGTCGATCTTGAACCCACTTGTGACCGTGCTAGTGATGACGCTGGTCTTCAAATACGTGATGGGCCAGTCGGTCAAGAACTACAGCGCTTACATCCTTGCGGCTTATCTTCCTTACATGTTTTTCCAATTGTCTCTGATGGATGCTTCGCAGTCTATTCTCGGGCAGATAACGCTCCTAAAAAAGATATATTTTCCGCGTGAAATTCTGCCTATCGGCAGCGTGCTGGCAAATTTCATTCACTTCTTGCTGGCGATGGTGGTGTTTTTCGTTTATCTGTTCGTGGTGTGGCTGCTCAATCCCGGTGACAATCCGTTCCGCGCCACGGTCTTTTTGCTACCGATTTTCGTGATCATGCAGCTGTCGCTCACATTAGGTTTGGCGCTGTTCATTTCGGCTCTTAATACTTTCTTCGAAGACGTGAAGTATATGGTGAGTGTCGGGCTCTATCTCCTCTTTTTTCTGAGCCCGATCGTCTATTTCAGCGAACAAGTGTATCACGCTTCAGGCATCGACGACCGCTGGCGCGGCTTCATTTATGACCTCTATTTGCTGAACCCGATCGCGATGTTAATGACCGGCTATCGAAAAGTCATGCTCGATCCGCAAGAAGTGACGATGACAAGCGCTGCGGGAGCGAAAACGTACCAGTACCTGCCCCTCGACTGGTCGATGGTTGCGGTTTCCGCTCTCATTTGTTTTGGCATGCTTGTCTTTGGATATTGGGTTTTCAACCGTAAAAAGTGGCAGTTCGTGGAGCGCCCATGATCAGCGTGCGAAAGATCAGCAAAGTATTTTGCGTGACACACACGGGATATGGCTCGCTCAAAGGCATGCTCCTTTGGTGGAAAAAGGCCCGGAAAGAAACCCTGCACGCACTGAACGACATCACGTTCGAAGTGAAAGGCGGCGAGTGCCTGGGCGTCATCGGGCGGAACGGCGCAGGGAAAAGCACGCTCCTAAGCGTTCTCGCGCGGGTTTACAAACCGACGTCCGGCGACTTCAGCCTGGGCGGTAAGGTGGCCCCGCTTCTGGAACTCGGCGCCGGGTTTCATCCCGACCTTTCGGGGCTTGAGAATGTATTCTTTAATGGTGTTGTCCTGGGTCTTACGCGCAAAGAGGTCGCGGCGCGTATGGACGAAATCGTCGCTTTTAGCGAAATCGGCACTTGCATCGATGCGCCGGTACGGACGTATTCGAGCGGGATGCTGTTGCGCCTCGGATTTAGCGTGGCGACGCATGTCGACGCGAAGATCCTCCTTGTAGACGAGGCGCTCGCGGTTGGAGATTTGGATTTTCAAAGGAAGTGCCTGGAGCGTATCGAGGCATTTCGACGCGACGGTGGAGCGATTTTATTCGTGTCACACGATATGGGGGCCATCCGCCGTGCTGCGAACCACGCCATTTGGATGAAGAAAGGGGCCGTCGTCGTGAGCGGGGATACGGAGGATGTCGTCTCGGCGTACGAGAATGATTAAATTCCCAAGGTGTTCCACAGTGAATCGATCCTCTTCTTCACATCCGGAGACATCGTAATAAGACCCGGCCATTCCCTAGGGAATCCCTCCGCCGCCCATTTGTGGGTGCAATCGAACCCGATTTTTCCTCCGTAGCCCACTATAGTCGTGGCATGGTCGAGTTGATCTATCGGGCCGCGGCTAATCAGCGAATCACGGGCCGGGTCGCAGTTGGCACCCATTCTGAATAGCACGTCGCCCAGGTCGTGGATATCCACGTCTTCCTCGAAAACGAAAATGAACTTCGTAAACATTAGGCCGCCTAGACCCCAGATGGCGTTCATCACCTTGTATGCGTGGCCGGGATAGCGCTTCCGGATTTTCACAAAGGCCATGTTGTGAAAGCAGGCTTGGATCGGCAGATCGATGTCGAGGATTTCTGGAACGGTGAGCCGAATCAAGGGAAGAAAGATACGCTCGACGGCCTTGCCCATGTATCCGTCCTCCATCGGAGGGACGCCAACTATCGTTGCTGGATAAACTGGTTTTTCCCGCATCGTCACGCAAGTAACGTGGAACACCGGGAAGTCGTCCGCCAAAGAGTAGTAACCCGTGTGGTCGCCGAAGGGCCCCTCACGCCGGCTCTCCGCGGGATCGACGAAGCCTTCGAGGATAATCTCGGCGTCTGCAGGCACTTTGATGTCGAGTGTCTTGGCCTTG
>JACDEQ010000413.1 GCA_013816225.1 Armatimonadota bacterium
CTTCTCCAGATCCTTCGGGCCAATTTCGACGCGGATCGGCACGCCTTTCAGTTCCCATTCGTTGAACTTGAAGCCGGGTTGATGCTGGTCCCGGTCGTCGATCTTCACCTGAATCGGCTCGTAGCCGAACCAGGGGTCGGCGGGCAAACTGCGCAATTCTTCCGCCAGCTTTTGGGCCGCGGCGCAGGTGGCCTGCTTCTCCTCGGGCTTGCGGAAGATCGGCACGATGGCGACGTGGATCGGCGCGAGCCGCGGCGGCAGCACGAGGCCTTGGTCGTCCGAATGCGACATGATGAGCCCGCCGACGAGCCGAGTCGACACGCCCCAGCTCGTCGCCCAGGCGTATTCAAGTTTGCCGTCGGCGTTCTGGAACTTGACGTCGAACGCCTTGGCGAAGTTTTGCCCGAGGAAGTGGCTTGTTCCCGCCTGGAGCGCCTTCTTGTCCTGCATCATCGCTTCGATGCACAAGGTGTAGACCGCGCCCGGAAACTTTTGACCGTCGCTCTTGGGGCCGGTCAAGACGGGCATCGCCATCCATTCCTCGGCGAACTTGCGATAGGCTTCCATGAGAATGAGCAGGGCTTCGTCCTCCGCTTCCTTCTGTGTCGCGTGGGCCGTGTGACCTTCTTGCCATAGAAACTCCGTGGTGCGCAGGAAGAGGCGGGTGCGCATCTCCCAGCGGACGACGTTGGCCCACTGGTTGATGAGCAGCGGCAAATCGCGGTAGCTCTGGATCCAGTTCTTGTAGGTGTGCCAAATGATCGTCTCGGACGTCGGCCGGACAATCAATTCCTCTTCCAATTTCGCCTCGGGATCGACGACCAGCCCCTTGCCCTTTTCCACCTTGAGCCGATAGTGGGTGACGACGGCGCACTCTTTCGCGAACCCCTCGGCCATTTCTTCCTCCTTGGCGAGGAAACTCTTGGGGATGAAGAGCGGGAAGTATGCGTTGACGTGGCCGGTGTCCTTGAACATGCGGTCGAGGGCGCGCTGCATCTTCTCCCAGATGGCGTAGCCGTGCGGCTTGATGACCATGCAGCCGCGCACGTCGGAATTCTCCGCGAGCCCGGCGTTCTGCACAATGTCCAGATACCACTGGGAATAATCCTTCGAGCGCGGCGTGACCTTTTCGGCCATGATCGAGATCCTCTCTCGCACTTGTCGTGTTTGATGGACGATGGATGTTCTACCGAACGGACATGTCGCCGATTAGGTCGGGCATGGAGAGGAGGTGAAGGCTTCGATGTCCCGCGACCGGGAAAAAGCGGCGAACCGGCTGCGTAATTCTACAGCAGCACTTTGCTCCAAGACGTAGCTGAATTCGTGAGAATTGGGTGCAGCTAATACGCCTACAACTTGCGAAAAGCCCAGCGTTTTTCGCCATCACGTTTGGCGGGCAATCGAGAAAAGGCCGTGTTTTTGACGAATCTGTAGAATCGTCAGTTGCACCCAATTGAGATGAATGTGCAAGGGGAAGCGTAAGCGACCGGAGCAAAGCATGACTCGCCGCGACAGGTGGGACCGCTTTCCCAAGAAAATCCGACGATTCCCGGCAACGAACCTTGTTTCGTGATGGGGCCTTGTTCTCAGAACCCTTGGCCCGGTAGTGGCCAAATCTTCGTGGGTCCCTCGCGAAAAATTGCGAACCCAAGGCGCTTCCCAAGACTGCGGCCGGTTTCCATGCTGAAGCAACCATGACAAAGATGAATGACCCCATCTCTTTTTCCGGCTTGTGGTGGTTACGAGATAATGGTGCCAGGATGAAGGCCGGCTCCATAGGCGAGTTGATTTTTCCAGCCGAAGAGGCCGCCCAAATCCCAATTCCAGCCCTGTTCGAATTCCGCTCGCGTGTACCACTGCTGAGTGCCGTCAGTTTCCACGTACGAGATAATCTGGGTGGCAGGGTTGTAGCCATTAATCGTGACGTAGTGGAAGCCCATGCTGCCAGGATTGTTCAACAGCACAATCACAGGACGGCCGTTGTCTAGTTGCTGTACAATGCGCGCAAAGTTAGCGTCCGTTTCGAGACTGGCATCCGGCAGCCCATTTCGTTGCAGCAGGCTGGTCAATGTACTCGGCTTGGTTCCAAAACCGAACGTGTCAATTAGCCACGAGTCAATGGAATCGACCTTGTCGTCCATCATCTGCTGGTACGTTACATTGAAGCCGTAGAACTGCAGCACGCGGGCCGCGTTATTCGGGCCACAGCTTGAATCGTCAATTTGCGGCATGCCCAGCGGCACGGTTAACAAGACGGAGCGGTAGTGGAGATGTGACGTGTCGGGACCAAGCAAGTCGCTTCCCGCACCGCCATACAAGCGATCATTGCCACCGCCACCGACTAGGAAGTCGTTGCCACCGTAACCGCTGACCGTATCGTCGCCGGCGCCGCCGTAGCAG
>JACDEQ010000414.1 GCA_013816225.1 Armatimonadota bacterium
GGGCCGTATAGAGCGATTGGGCACCCTCGGGTTCGGCGGCGTTGCGCGAGAGGGCGGTCAGCAGCAACGGGATGCCGGCGGCAGTGGCTTTCTCGACGGTTTCCTTGTCTGCGCCGAGCGTCCGGCTAAGCTGCTCGATGCCCTGCGGGCCAAGTTGTTCTTTGACTTCCGATAGTAATGTGGTCATTGTGTGTCCTCGTTAGTTGGTTCACCCAATCTACCCGTTACAGGCTGTAGATCTCGGGGTGCATGGGTTGATAGAGCATGATCTCTCCTGCGGCCGGGAGCCCCAGCATAGTGGTAAGCCCGAAGCCTTCGTCGAAATTCCGCCTTTGGCCGACGGGCACAAAGGCCGAGATCGGCGGGGCGGGTGGCCCTGGATTCGAATCGAGGAAAAAAGTTGGGTGCTTTGGGCAAGCGTATGCCTGCTTCCGTTGGCGTGACGTGTCGGTAGCTTGCCCACGACGACTTCCAATCGGCGTAAACTTTCCCGAATGACCATTGCCGAAATCGGGAGGCCGACATGGATAAGCTCGCGACCATTCGTGCCCCTTTGGAGCTGTCAGTCGCTTATGCTCAACACCCAGTTTATGCTCGGGCACCCACAGAACCATGCCACCCGGGCGCGTGGGCTCCATGGTGTGAAGGGTACCTCGTGTGCCACGGATGAGCGGCATAGTACTCTCGGACGCATACAACTGACGGCCGCTCGTCCGTGGACCAACTTTGGCAGGCGGGAGGCGGGTACGACCGAAATCTGTTCTCACCGGAAGCGATACATGCCTCGATCGATTACATCCACGCGAACCCGGTTCGGCGAGGGTTGTGCGAGGCCATAGTCGATTGGGAATGGTCGAGCGCGAGGTGGTACGCCGATCTGGAATCGAAATTCGAGGTGGATCGATGCGATGTAGTTCTGCAATCGAAAGGCATACCTTCACAATCGAAAGGCATACGTTCACGGACACGCTGACGGACAATCTCAGCGAGCGGGAGGATGCGGTCGCGTGTCCGTGCCACCCAAAGCTCGTGGTGAACGAGGTCAAGCCCACCCAGCCCGCCGCTTTCTCGCTTCATCAAGAGACTCGATTACTAACCTCTTCGCCGCGTCGCTCGTCAAAAGTGGCAGCCGACGATAGCATGAGAAAGTCAATTCGTGCGCGTGGCCGGGTTCCTCGTACGACACCCGATGCTTGCGCCGATCCATCTCGGCAAGATTACCGCGTCTAAGCAATCGTTGGCGGGCCCGTCACACGGACGAGCGATCCGAGGCTACGCAAACCCGGCACTTGTCAATCGCTCATCCGTGGCACACGAAGAGGCGTCACCCAGGCGGGCCACCCTGCCGAATGAGAAATTAGACCGAGCCCCATTGGGGGCACGCGCCGCGGCCCCGGAAGTTCTTTAACAGCCTCGGAAGCCCGCGGGCGAAAGCAACGACTTAGCAGCCAACCAGCCTCAGGGCCTCGACGAAGTCAGCCTCCGACGCAAACGCCCTCCTGGGCACCAAGGTCCAGTGCAAGTGGCTGTACCAGAGCTGTATTCCCTCGGGTTGGCGAACACATCTAACCAAGTCGTCATATTTGAACCGCGACAACAGCTCGTCCCCAGACATTATTCGAAGCTCGTTATCATCGAAATCCACCGAGAAGTCTTTCGTGCTCATCGGTGCCCGCATCGTCAAAGCTACCTTCCATTTCGACAGCAAAAGCGGCTCCAAAAGGCCGATCAGCAGGAACGCGGCCCCTATCATGATGTTGACTATCCCGCCGTCGACCCATATCACGATTGCGCACGCCAGACATATGAGAGGAAACCACCAAAAGCGCCGGTAGTTGTCGCGTACCGTGACCAGGAGAAACTCTTTCGGCTGCATCCGAAATGGCACGGTTGAAATCATGTTGCGCTTTCTTACCTCATATATCCTTGTCGGTCCACTGCAAGCGGTGGAGGAATAGGAAGCGATGCAACAACGTTGCTGATCGGCCCGGTATCGAATCCACAGCCGAAGGCGATTTCTTGGCCTGCAAGAAACGGATATGGCCCGTTTCTCGATGTATAGCCTCTCCGGCAGCCGTATTCATAGGAGAGGAGAAACAAATGAAACTCTATCGACTGGGATTGGCCAGCTTGGCCGTTTTATGTGTTACGGGAGCTTCCATCGCGCAGTTCTACGGCGGCGACTTCGACGGCCGCAGCGGCCTCGTTATTTGGTGGGATGCCTACGTCTACGATGACTTCGACGTCGACGACATCGGGTGGACGGTGACCAGTATTTACGCAAACTGTCTCACGCACCTGCCGTCCTTTAACAGTATGAACTGGGAAATACGCAGCGGCATCTCCGAGGGCAACGGCGGCACCCTAATGGCCAGCGGCTCTGGCCCTATCACTC
>JACDEQ010000415.1 GCA_013816225.1 Armatimonadota bacterium
GCGATTGCGTTCATTTTTGTCGCCGGCGTCCGCAACTGGGGCACATCGGAATCAACATTGCCTGTGTTCGCAACGGAGTCGGCGGATTTCCCGTTAACGGTCGCAGCTGCGACTTCTGATACCATGCTTAGAATTAGATAAATGTCCATATTCCTGCGTAAGCTCGTCGCCCTTCCGGTTTGCACGTTCGCATGCGCAATGGGATTTGCCGCTGCATGCGACGGAGATTCGCTCCCTCCGGACGGAGGGCCCGCAATTGTAACAATCGATACGCTGGCTCGGTTTCAGACGATGACCGGCTGGGAGGCGACAGCGCAGGCGGGGCAGGCTGATCGTCACTTCCCAGCGTTTCGCAACTCACTCTTCGATCAAGCAGTGAACGACCTCGGCATAAACCGCCTCCGGATTGCGATTTTCGCCGGTGCGGAAAATCCGCTGGACTTTGGCGGTGCGGGCGAGATGCCGGACCGGTGCCCGCGGTGGAACACGGTCAACGATAATGACAATCCCCGCGTGATAAATCCGGCCGGGTTTCACTTTACAACGCTCGACTCGACGGTGGTCAGCGTGGTGTTACCGATGCGGCAGCGTCTCGAGGCGCGTGGCGAGCGCCTCTTTCTGAATCTCAATTACACCGCGTTTCTGAACCAGTGCCCGCCGGCCCTGTACGTCCATGCCGATCCCGCCGAGTACGCCGAATTCATCCTTGCGACGTTTCTACATCTGAAGGAGACGTTTGGCCTCGTCCCGGACGCTGTCGAGATGATTCTCGAGCCCGATAAGGTTGCAGCGTGGCAGGACGGCACACTGATCGGCAAAGCAATCGTCGCGACAGCCGACCGTCTCGCTGCCGCCGGGTTCCAGCCGATCCTCATCGCGCCATCAACGGCCGATCTTGGGCGGGCACTCTCGTACCTCAATGACATCTATCGCGTGCCAGGCGCTCAGCCGCTGCTGAAGGAGATCTCGTATCATCGGTATGGGGGAGCGTCGCAGGAGAATCTGTCGGCGCTCGCCGAGAGAGCGAAGACGGTTGGAGCGCGCACCGCGATGCTGGAGCATATCGGCAGCGGAGTCGAGGACCTCTACGCAGATCTCACGATCGGTCAGGTCTCGGCGTGGCAGCAATACACCCTGGCGTTTCCGGCGACTGACAATGGCGCACATTACTTCGCGATTGTGGACGGCCGTGTCGTGCCAGGCGACCGCACGCGATACCTCCGCCAGTACTTCCATTACGTCCGAATGGGCGCGCAGAGAGTTGGAGCGCAGAGCACACCGACTTCAGTCCGCGCCGTGGCGTTCGAGAACGCCAATCAGGGTCTGGCCGTCGTGGTACACGCCGATCGATTCAGTTCGGTCGAAGTCCGGGGACTCAGGCCGGGAAACTACGGAGTGAGCGCGACCACGAGCAGTCAGACCTCGGCAGAGCTCGGAGACCAAATCGCTGGAGCAACGGGCACGCTCACTTTCACCGCCCCCGCGGCAGGCGTGATGACCGTCTACAGCAAATAGTTGAGCAGGGAGACGCAGCGCCTTTTGCTCCTCGCTCTGGCCCTCGGCCTCGTCTACCTCTTTTATAGAGGCCGGCGAGGTCATGCTGTTTTCCCAGATACCCGGCGCACTTTCGCGGCGAACAGGTAATTCGCCGCAGATTCTATGGATGGCGCCGATGTTCTACGGGGCGGCGTTTACCGGTATCGTTACACGATCTTCGAGCGACAGTTGTCAACAGCAGACGATTGCGCGGCTGCGAGCGGAGCTGTGATTGCGAAACAAAGGTAAATCAATCGCTACACGGAAATAACTGCTGATGGTCGGTTATCGATTCAAGTTGACTGAAGCGTGCGGTGCTTCAGGACGCCGAATCACTTGGTAGCCAGCGCCAGTAATCGACGGCCCCGCGAGTACCCACACCGGGCGACCCGGAAATGCTGCTGTCGCTTCAGCGGCGATCTGCGGGCTGCGTGCCCACGCGTAGACCGGAGCATCCGCAGCGAGACCCGGCGTTTCATACGCGGCCGCCGACGCAAAATCAGGATGCCGCTTTCCCTCGATGAGCACCAGGCTTCTGCCGAATGAAAGTTGCGTCGCGAGGTTTCTGACATCCGGGCGCATGCCGCGATAGTGGTGGTATTTGTCGGTCGCACGCCACGGTACAAACGTCACGAGACTCATTGCGCTGAGAATTGCTGCAACCCCGAGCGAGCGCGCCGTGCCGACAGGGAAGCCCGCCCCTCGTGTGTCGGCCGAGCCCGCGACTTCGATGCCGCGAGCTGTCAAAGCAGCGAGCGGGACGATCATGAGAAACCAGTAACGCGCGCCGAAATCCGGTCCGCCGCTAAACCAGTAAAGACTGAGAAAGCCGACGATTCCGATTATTGCCGC
>JACDEQ010000003.1 GCA_013816225.1 Armatimonadota bacterium
GGGCAACCTTTGACGCCTTCCGAAGGACCGGCATTAGGCACGCCCCGAAGGCGCCTACCGAGGGAGGGGTCGGCCGTGTAAGGCACCACCTGTCGGTTGTCGATATGCCGTCGCCGGTCTACTCGCTCGCATTCTCGCCGAATAACCGCGAACTCGCCATCGGGGGCTTCGACAATACGATCCGGTACGTGTCCCCGCGCAGCGGAAGGCGCCTGGCCCAGGTCAAGCTGGAAGGCGGCGCGGTCACCACGCTGAGATGGCTGACCCAAACCAAACTCGCCGCTGCAGGTGCGAGTGAGAAGTCGGTCTCGGTCTGGCACATCGAGAAGCGAAAGGTCGTCCTGTCGACCACGAAGCGCGCGGAGTGGGTTTCGCAGATCGCTCTTGGACCGAGCGGCAAGGCCTATCTCGGCTCGATCCATCGGACCGTGCTTTGCGCAGACACGGAGTCCGGGAAGACCGTCTTTGTTAGGAGGCTTCACGACGACGCCGTCTCCGCTCTGGCGATTAGCACCGACGGCCGACTCCTCGCCACGGGAGCCAACGACCAAAGGGTAATCCTTTGGGACGCGGAGAACGGCCGCGAGGCCGCCGCCCTCACCCTGCGCGCCCCGGTCTCGCAGTTGTCCTTTTCGCCGGATTCGAGCCAGTTGGCGGTCAGCCTGGTGGACCACGGTATCCGCGTATTCGAGCTCCAAACCGGAAACCTGCGGAACACCTTGTGGGGCCACGAGAAACCGGTCGAGGGGCTCGCCTATCACCCCGACGGCCGGCTCCTCGCCAGCGTCTCCCGCGACGGGACGATCCGCTTGTGGAACACCGCGACGGGCGAAACTGTGGAGAGACTCGGTGGCCACTCGGGCCCAGTGAAGGCCGTAGCGTTCTCGAACGACGGCAAATATCTGGCCGCCGGGAGCCTCGACCGGGTGGTCACCCTATGGGCGGTCGATAAGGGATAATCGGAAGGCAACCAATGGCTGAACCTGCACCGATGAGCAACCTGATCACCCTGAAAGAGGTGAAGGCCAACCCCGAGGTCAAGCACCTGATCACCGGCGCGAACGACCTGCTGAGCCAAATGGGCTACACCGAGCACGGCCACCGGCATTCGGGAGTTGTCAGCGGCGTTACGCGGTACATCTTGCAGCACTGCGGCGCCGACGAGCGGGAGCAGGAGCTCGGTGCAGTCGCAGCCTACCTGCACGACATCGGCAACGTGGTCAACCGCGTCAACCACCCGATGATCGGCGCGGCGATGTCCTATCAGATCCTGCACAACATGGGCATGGACGCCCGCGAAATCGCGCCGGTTCTCGGAGCGATCGGGAACCATGAGGAGGGCATGGGCCTTCCTGTCAGCCGCATGTCCGCAGCGCTCATCATCGCCGACAAGAGCGACGTCCACTTCAGCCGAGTGCAAAATCCGATCCTGGAATCGTTCGATATCCACGACCGCGTCAACTACTCGGTCCAGAAGAGCCGCGTCGAGATGTCCTCCGAGAACCAGAACATCGAGCTGCTTCTGGAGATCAACGAGAGCGCGACGGTTATGGACTACTTCGAGATATTCCTCTCGCGCATGGTGATGTGTAAGCGCAGCGCGGAGGTTCTGGGCTACAAATTTACGCTGCAGGTCAACGGGACGGTCTTGGAGTGATCGCGGCTTTCGTGGCCGCACAGGCGCTGGCGGGAATAACCTACTCGCCGTCGCTTGTTTTTCTGGGGGAGCGCTTCGAGATTCATGCGCCCGCCGAGGCCGTTTTGAGCGACGGTGACGGCATGGATGTTTGGAAGCAAGGCGAGCGCTGGTTCGGCAAGGCTGACTTAGCCGATTCGTCGTTCAATGCGGCCATCGGGGACACGGACGCCGCGCTTGTCCGCCCGCCCATCGCCGCGGTTCCTCGGTGGCAGAGATGGCCCTCGGTGAGCAGTGAACACGACGGGGTCGAGTTCTTGATCTCGCCCGAGCGGAAGGTCGCGCTGATGCCGATGCCGGGCAACTTCGGAATCGTGGTGGCCGACGCTGCTGGGGAACGCCGTTGGCCCAGTATCGTCGTTTTGGACGTGGCCGTTCGGTCCGGGCCTCGGCGCACGCGGCAGTTTTACGCAGACTATCTGTACTCGGGATTGAGCGCGATTTCGCTTTTGGCAACCCCGGCAAAGGTGGCGAGCTTGTCGTTGCGGGTTACGCCGGCCGGAGCGGGCCTGGAGGTCGTAGCGATGTATCAAATGGCGGGAACGATTCGGCTGATGGGAACCGCCAAGGAGGTTTCGCTGGGGAGCGGCGAGGCTGTCAGCTTGCGATTTGAGTTTTAGACGCTCTCACGCTTTCGGTCTTCAGTTCCCAGCCCGCAGTCTTAAAGCTTCACCTCAACGCTGCCTTTGCCCTTGCCTATCGGGGACTTGGTAAGTTTGAACGCGTTCAGGTCCTTTGTGACCTGGACGCGCACTTCGGATTTCTGGATGAAATCCATCGTCCCGGAATCGAGAATCACGGTTTCGGGAGGTGCGTCTTTCGCCGGTTTGGTGTATTTCATCTCGCCATTGATAGTTTCCAAATTACCGGCGGTGAGCCCGTAGGCAGTGAGCACCTCGACTGTTGCGGGGAAATCGCCCTTCTCCGCGTTATGCCTTTGAAACGCTTGAACCAAGTTCGGCATCGCGTCTTCCAGGCGCTCGGTCTTTCCGATGGCGGACTGCAGCCGCTGGCCCTCGGGGCTCTTCAGGAAGTTGGTGACGACAACGACAATCGCAATGCCCGCGATCACGATGAGCGCGATGGCTATGAGGGCTATGTAAAGCCCGACCCTGCTTTTCCTTACTGGTTGCATTTACCTCACCTCGGTGTGAAATCGGTCTTCGCGGTTATTTTGCGGCAAACCGCGGCCATCAATGTTGCGCATTGCTCCACGTCCGTGAGCGACAGAACTTCGACGGGCGTGTGCATGTACCGGATCGCGACGCCGAGGAGGCCGGTTGCCATGCCTGCACCGGCGATTTGCATGGCGTTGGCGTCCGTGCCTGTGCCGCCCGGCTCGACCTCAATTTGGATATCGATTCCCTCGTCCTTCGCCGCTTGCTTGGTTAGGTCGAACATCACCGGGTTGATGTTCGCGCCTCGGGCGACCACCGGGCCCTTGCCCATCCTCATGTCGCCGTGCTTCTTTTTGTCGACCGAAGGGTAGTCGATCGCGTGGGTCACGTCGACGGCGATTCCGGCCTCGGCTTGCGTGCCGATCGCGCTCGTGCGTGCTCCTCTTAGGCCGATTTCCTCTTGCACGGTGGCGACGGCTATCACTCCGACGTCTTTATTGGGCTTCTTCTCGGAGAGGTGCCGCAGTGCCTCAGCCACAATGAAGCAGCCCATTTTATTGTCGAATCCGCGGGCGGTAACGACGTCGCCGGCCATCTTCTGGAACTCCCACTGGTAGGTCACCACGTCGCCGAGTTCTATCAGGCCCATCGCATCGTCTCGGCTGCTCACGCCGATGTCGATCCAAAGGTCGTCTAGCTCGGGCTTTTGCTTGCGCTCGTCTTGGGTCAACAGGTGAATCGCTTTTCGACCGATCACGCCCGGGACTCGCCCTTTCGGGCCGTGGATCCAAACCCTTTGCCCGACCGGGATCGCGCTGTCGTGGCCGCCGATCGCCGAGAAGTAGAGCAGTCCCTCGTCGCTCACGTAGTGAACCGCAAACCCGATCTCGTCCATATGGCCCGCGAGCATGACCTGCCGCTTGGCCTTGGGGTTGATTATCGCCCACACGTTGCCCATCACGTCGGTGCGGATTTCGTCGGCGAACGGCTTGGTGTACGTGCGGTAGACCTCGGCGGCTTTGGTTTCGTAGCCGGAGGGTGATGGTGTGTTGACGAGTTCCTTGAAAAAGGCCAGTGACTCTTTGCGCATGTCGGGCTTAGTTTGTCACGTTTGGAAGCTCACAGTGGTTGGGTGGCGGTCTGGCCCGCGCTGCAGCGCCGTCCCGCGATAGCTCGTAGCGGATATCCTGCCGCGCGCGTCTAAACTGGCAGAACAGGAGGGACGACATGCTGTTACCAATTCTAATCGCCACCGCTTCGGCGGCTCCTACGCCTTTGGAGATGTCCGTTTCGTCGGCGTCACTATTCAAAAACGGCTACGCCGTGGTCGTTCACGAAGGGAAACTGCGCGGCTCAGGCGAGTACTTGATCGATGATTTGCCGATGGCGGTTCTCGGCACCATGTGGCTGACGGCTTCGCCGGGCGTGAAGCTGAGCCGCGTCTTGATGACGAGCGAGGAGACTTCGAGTGAGACGCCGGCACAAAGCCTGGACGAAATCCTGCGAGCCAATGTGGGACGCAGGCTGAAGTTTTTCCTCAACGACAAGACGGAGCTGGAAGGAACCCTCGAGAGCGCCGACGGGGCGATTCTCGTGATCCGGTCCAGTACCGAGATGCGTGTGCTGCCGAAATCCGCTGTGGCCCAGATCAGCGCGCCGGGAGGCGACGTCGTTTGGAAGATCAAGAGCAAATCTACGAAGCCGGTGATCCGGTTCACGGCCACCGCGGGTGCGGACTCGAAGTTCTACATGGTATCGATGGAGCGCGGCCTGACGTGGACGCCCGGCTATTCGATCGACATCACCGACAAGAACGACCTGCATTTGGTTGCGAAGGCGACGATCATGGACGACCTGGCGGAACTGAAGGGCGTCGAAGTGCGCCTTATCACCGGCTTCCCGAACGTTCCGTTTCTTGGATATTGGGACCCGTTTACGTCGCGCCAATCCGTCGACCAGTTCGTGGGAGGCGTCATGCAGATGGGCACGCCCGCGCAGCTTCGCGATAAGGCGGGAGTCGGGGGCATGATGAACCAGATGGCGCCCGCGCCCGGCACGTTCGACGACGCGTTCGACGTCAGCGCGCTTCCCGGACTTTCCGAGGAAGATCTCTTCTTCTACCGGCTGCCCGACGTTACGATGAAGAAGGGCGATCGGGGCTACTACATCCTGTTCTCGGCCAAATCGAGCTATTCGCACATTTACGAATGGGACATCCCCGACAAGATCAACGCGCCGTCGAGCGACCGGCCCGGAGACGTTTGGCACAGCTTGAAGTTCAAGAACACGGCCAAGCAGCCGCTGACCACCGCGCCTGCCACGATCTTCAAAGATGGCGAGATACTGGGCCAGGACATGCTGATGTACACCAGCGTGGGAGCCGATGCCCTCGTAAAGATGACCAAGGCGCTCGACGTTCGCGCGGAGGACCTGGAGGAGGAAGTCGAAAGGAAGGCGGTGGAGCAGCCGGTTCGAGGCAGCTACTACGACCTCGTGACCCTCAAAGGAACGCTGAGCGTGCACAACCGCAAGACCGAGCCGATCAAGCTCAAGATCACAAAGGAACTGACCGGAGAAATGATCTCGACCGATGGAAACCCAAAGGTGCGCGCAATCACAAAGGGCCTCCGCGCCGTAAACCCGCGGCACCTCCTGGAATGGACAATCGATCTAAAGCCGGACGAAAAGCGGGTCTTGACGTACAGCTATAGGTTATATATTCCAAGGTAGCAACATTGCAATGTGGCCGGAAAGGACCTTAGACGCGGCGTACTGGCTCGGAATCACATACGGATTGGCGGTGCTGTCCACAGGGATCTATTTATGGATCCGTGCTTACCCAACCGGACGTTCATGCTTTGAATCCCTGTTGAAGTCGACATGGACGGTTTTGGGCTTCGTGAGCATTCCTGCAGGATTCGCCTTGGCGTTTACCCTAAGCCCGCGGGATCACCCGACCTGGTGGTTCTTCTGTTTGTTCGTAATGTACGGTGGAGGACTCGGAGTCGCGCTGATCGCCGGCGCGCGGAAACAGCCTTGACGCCGCGACCTGGCGGCGACTCGTTCTGTTCAGCTTGCCCGCGCCCTCGCGAAGGTGACCAATGCCTACATGTTCGCGCGGAGGAGTTTCTCCACGGTAGTGCGCGAGCTAACTATTCAACTAGAATCAGCTTGAATGCGGCCAACCTGCCTCTATAGGTGCCCGTGCCATAAATCGTTCCGGAACGAGTGATCGTACTTGCTCGATCTAAGTGCCAGTCTGCGTCCGCCGGAATCAGGTCATTCAAATCGATTCCTGTCGTTTCCAAACCCTTTGGGGTGGCGGGCCACACGAGAGCGCGATATTCATCGGAGACCCACGGGTTATATGCGCAACCGACAACCCAGCCTGAATCGTTCAGATCCGTCGCAAGTGTGAATATCAACTCTCTAAAGGGCGAGTAAAGGCGAGTGTATTTGCCGCTCTCATAAAGATAACCGAAAGTGTCGTAACCGACCTTTTCGTTCAATAGAATCTGGCCAGTATTGTTGAGCGCAGTTCCCCAGTACCCGCCGAGCTCATGATACTCACCATCCCAATACCACGCTCGCTCGAAGTGGCCGTCGCCGTCCGAACCGACAACGATGTTGTCCTCGTTGATGTCAGCGCCCCAAGATGGCCCTTGTGGCCTCGGTCCTAGCGGAATTATGCTTCCTTCAACCCATAAGCACGGTCGACTGCCCATCGATCCGACGACAATGCCGGCGCCGTTGACGCCGCGTGCATACGCGCTGGGCCGGTTGCCGCGGTAGGGCAACATTTTCAGCCCGAAATCTCGGGTGTATTCCCAACCGCCCTTTGCGGAGTTTCCGACCAGCTTGCCTCCATCGCCAAGTGCCGAAATCCTTGCTTCTGGTAGCGAGAGGCGAGGTGGGCCACCCAGTGTTTGAAAAACGAAGCGGTCTTCCCATACGGTCCTTTGCATCCCCGCGGCATAGTCGCCTTGCTCATTGCCGGTTATGGCTAGGCTGTAGTAGGAGGACGGCAAGCGAAGCTGCACGATCCGATACTCGATCGACGCTGCTCCGACCGACATCAACGCAGCCGCTGCAATCGGACCGAGGCGCAAGAACAAGGCGCGCCTTGTCGACATAACAGAAGGATTATACACTTGATTTCGAAGGCCATTGAGACGGCGCCGCGCGTTAAAGCCGCTTGTGCTGGCGGACATCGCGACGGATGCTATGGCGATATTTCAGCCGTCACGGGAAGTTTACGACAGGTCAGAACGATTCCCAGAACGTACGCCAAGCCCGATATCAACGGTGCTAGACCAGTCAGAAGCATCCCGAGTTCGATTTGGCCGCTCGGTAGAATCGAAACAACGTCGTGCGGGGATTGACCTGGCCGAGCGATCAGAATCGCGTAGACCGCCATCCAGGAAAGCCAATGAAGCAAGGGGTCGGGAATCGTCATAACGCCGATCAGGAGCCACAAAGCCAATAGAAACGGACGTGGACCTGCCTGGTGAAAGGCAGAAAGAACGCCAAGAGCGGCTCCAAAGCAGGCGGCTGCGCCGAGGTGCAAGACCGCGAGCGAGCTTGGCGCAGCAATTTCGTGAAATCGAGCTAATGGAAGCAGGTCATCGACAAAACTTCCCCAGAGTGACGATCGAATACTGAGCGAATAGACAATCGCCAATGCGCCGGCGGCGACCAGCAGTGTGGCCACCAGGGGCGCTTCGTCCGGGCTGTGCCAATCGGTGGTTTGAACGCCTCGCCGTCGAGCTTCGGTGCGGATGTCTCGAATCGCGCTCGAGCCTTCCGAATATTTCTCGGCGTGTACCGCAAACGACTGAGGCAAGCCGAATCGACCACGGTAATGAATGACCGCGCTCGGCGCTAGATTGCGATGGTTCACAAAGTCGATTCGGCGAATGCGTTTCCAGGGCGCCGCGAGAATGCTCAGATCGCCTGCGGGTATGACCAGGCGAATGCCTCGGGAATCGACCGCGAGCCCTTCGCCGAAAGACCAAACGAATATGGCGCACGGAACCAAGAAGGGAAAGACAAGGTCCACCCATTCGAACAAAATGTATATCTGGTCTTCGAAAACAGAATAGGAAAGAGACGTCGATAGTGGATATGTGAGGAAGTACGTGAAATCCAGATATTGCATAAGCCACCACGCTACGGCCGCTAAGAAAACGATCCGTAAAGCTTGCGACCACCAAAGCCGGCCCGTTACCAAGACCGTGCTCACATACTTTTGTTCGAGTGTGCGAATGCCTAGCCATTCCGTGCTGGGCTTCGAGAATAGCAGACTACAAACCCCGACGAAAATCGAAAAGTATGCAAAGAATAACAGCCAACCACGCCCCGGCCCTAACAGCGATAGAATCGCGCCGAAAAACGGGGAGCGTTCCGTGAGGGATTCTGAAACAAGATATGGATCGGCGACGGTTTGCAGGTTTAAGATAAGAGCCAATGAGAAAGCAAATACCGCAACGGTCCATGCAGACGCTCGGCGTTTGCGCGAAAAGAGCGCCAAGCAGCATGCGAACGCTGACGGCGACAGGATCAAGAGGCCCACAGCTGCATCCTTGCTTGGGACGTTCCAGGCGAATGGGTCTTCGGGCAGATGCAAATACGACCACCCCACTACGGCGTTGGCTAGGGCGAGCGCGGCCGCAGCGGCGATCGCAACGAGAATTTGCGTTGGTGGACTCTTCGATTCTGAGAGCGATTCGGTCCCTGCGTCGATCAATGATTCCCCTTCGAAGTTACATCGGTACCTGTGCAGGGTTGCGCCGCGCTACATCGGTAGGGCATTGGGGCCGAAGTCGGCGTCGTAGTAATCACCGACATTCGTCCCGGGGGCGATGATTTCGTCGATTTTCTTCAGGGTTTCGTCGTCAAGCTTCAGCTCGGTGGCTTTGATCAGGTCGTCGAACTGGCTGATTTTGCGGGCGCCGATGATCGCGGAGGTGATGCCGGGTTGGTTAATGACCCACGACATCGAGAGTGTGGTCAGCGAAATCCCCAATTTGTCGGCGAGCTTCTTCAGTTTAGCCACAACGGCCGTCGATTGCGCGTTGATTCGGTTCATCGGGTCGCTCGTCGCGTATCTTCCCTCCTTCGCCTTCTCCAGGTACTTTCCGCTCAGCTGCCCACCCGCAAGAGGCGACCAAGGGATGACGGCGTAGTTGTAAGTCCGCGTGAACGGCAGCAGCTCCCGCTCGATGCGGCGGTCGAGGAGGTTGTACGGCGGCTGCTCGCTCACGAACCGGTCGAGCCCCAGTTCCCTTGCGATGTAGTGCGCCTCGCAGACCTGCCATGCGGCGAAGGTGCTCGAGCCAATATATCGGACTTTTCCCGTCCGAATGAGATCGTCGAGCGCGCGCAGTGTCTCGTCGATCGGAATGCTCGGCTGCGGACGGTGAGCCTGATAGAGGTCGATGTAATCCGTTCCAAGGCGCTTCAGCGAAGCGTCGCATTGCGCGATGATATGCCGGCGTGAATTGCCCCAGTCGTTCGGGCCCTCACCCATCTTGCCGTGGTACTTGGTTGCCAGAAAAATCTCGTCGCGGCGGCCTCCGATCACCTTACCGGTGACCTCTTCGCATCCGCCACGGTCGTAAACGTTGGCCGTGTCGAAGAAGTTGATCCCCAGGTCGAGCGCCTTCTTGCCGATCTTCTCACCCTCGGCCTTCGTGCTCCCCCAATCCTCCGGATGCCATCCGAATGTCATCGTGCCCATGCATAGCGGGCTGACCATCACACCCGTCCGTCCAAACTGCCGATATTCCATCGGTAAAGGTTACCGGTATTGCGCTATAACATTGCCATGCTTTGGTTGCAGGCGCTGCCCGCGTTCGCGATCTGGATCGCATACCTCTATCTCATGCGAAACCGGGTGCAGCGAGATCGGTCGAAGTATCGACGTTGGCCCCGGCGAATGCGCATCGTCTCGATGGTATTCGGAGTACTCGCGTCCCTCACAGTATTGATCGCAGGGGCGTTGCTCTTGGGGAGCCAGAAGTGGCTGGCGAGCGGTAACGCGCTCACGACTGCGGGCATCGCCATGGTCACGGTGATCGGATTGATTTACCTGTAGCTCTCGTCGTTTCGCTCACGCTGTCGCTCGCCTTCGAGAATGTAACGAGCGGCCGCCGGTCGGCGTCTGACATTCGAGACAGCGCCGGCGAGCGGCGTGGAGAGAACTAATGAGAACAATTTTTGCATCTTTACTTATATTTTTCGCCTGGGTTTCGTGCCCGTCGCAGGTCGTGAAGGACGATCCGTACAAAATGACGCCGACGCTGGAAAAGCTTGCGGAAATCGACCTCGCGAACCAAATTCTTCCCGTCTTGATGACCAAAGATCAGATCAAGAAGATTCTGCCGGTTATCGAGAAATGCCGCACCAATGTACGGGCCCAAGCGAAGAAAGAGGCGGACCGGCTCAAGGCGCTACAGGTTGAAATCGACAAGGTTCACGGCGAAGCGTATAAAGGCATGGTGCCGTCCAAAGAGTTTCTCGATAAGATCACCGGCCTGTTCACTAAATTCGCGAACGAGCGCGTCGGCGTTTCCCTCGCCAATTCCCTTCTTTTGTTCGAAAAGATGAAGGAAACCCTAAACGAAGGCCAGAAGAAGGCGGTTGTCGGCGTCGTCGACCGTATCTTCAACGAGGAAAACAAGAAGTGGGAGGATGGCACTGCGGACCAGAAACTCCAGTACTTCGGAGCGACGCTTGTCCTCGGCGACAGGGGCTACGACATGCTTGTCAAATTGTCGAAATAGAGCATGGCGGTCAAGATCGTCCTCTGGTTTTCAGGGTTGGCGGCGGGGGTGATTTTGGGTGCGGCAAACTTCGAGAAACCTAAGCAGAGCCTTCAGTCGACGAATCTAACGAACCTGCACAATCGGCCTGTCCGCGTTTGGCCAGATCCGTCGGCACGAACAAGCTCTTGCTGGTGCTCGTAGCCTACGGGGGCGAGAACAAAGCCACCGGGGGCCAATAGGCCAGTCGCCCAGGCAGGTGTAGCGGCGATAGCAGCGCTGAACACAACTCTGTCGTACAGATTGGCGAACCTCACGACCCCGGCGTTGCCGACGATCACCCTTGCCTCGATATCTAGCCGCGCGAGCGTTTCGACGGACTTCTCAGCCAATGAGCGAACAACTTCGACGCCGGTCGCTTCGACGCCCACACAGGATAGGAGCGCGAGCAGGTATCCGCTCCCGCTCCCGACCTCCAGTACCTTCATGCCGGGCACGAGTGCCAACTCCTGCAGCATGATCGCCAGCATCGAAGGCTGTGAATTCGTGGCGCCGTCGCCGATGGCGATGGCGGAATCCGAATAAGCCTGGCTTCGTGCCCATTCAGGCAAGAACTCCTCCCGTGGAACGGCCCGAAAGGCCACCGCGATCTCGGGAGAAATTCCCTGCTCACGGACGAGCCTCTCCACCAGTTCCCCTCGATCCATACTTGTAATGACGCCGTTTATAGTAACCTCTTGTCGTGGTTCGACTAACCCAACTCGTAGACGGCGCCGGTTGAGCGAGCAAGCTGGGACCGTCCCAACTCGCAGAGGTTCTGCGAGCCTTGCCGAAGAACGCGCACCCTGACCTGCTCGTCGGCTTCGATACTTACGACGACGCGGGGGTTTTTCGCATGTCGGAAGATACGGCGTTGGTGCAGACCATGGATTTCTTCACGCCCATCGTCGACGATCCGTACGCTTATGGAGCGATCGCGGCGGCGAATTCTTTATCGGACATTTATGCCATGGGGGGCAAGCCTATTACGGTGATGAATATTGCATGTTTCGATCCCACAATGGCGGAGGCAGAAGTTTGGGCCGCAATTTTTAGAGGAATGGCCGATAAATGCCAGGAGGCGGGAGCCGCCGTGGTCGGCGGTCACAGCGTGGAAGATAAGCAGCCGAAATTCGGCCTGAGTGTAACGGGTCTCGTAAATCCATCCGTCATGCTACACAACGCAGGTGCTAAACCAGGCGACCGAATTTATTTATCAAAGCCTCTGGGGACAGGAATTATTACGACGGCCGCGAAATTCGACGACTGCCCCGACGAGGCCCTTTCTGCCGCAATCGAGACGATGTCCACGCTCAATGCCGAAGCGTCGTGCAGAGCCGTCGAAGCGGGTTCGAGATGCGCCACGGATATGACCGGATTCGGCCTCGCTGGGCACCTTTTCAATATCGCACGCGCTTCGTCGGTGTCGATTTCGATCGACTCTGCCAAATTGCCCCTGCTTCCGAGTGTCGAGGAACTGGTTATGAGGAAAAACACGACTGCCGGCGGCAAGAACAACCGGGAGTTTATCGGAAATAGCCTTTTGTTCGGCGAGGGTGTCCCCAGCTGGATGGAGCACCTTGCCGTGGACCCACAGACTAGCGGTGGGCTAGCTATTTTCTCGACAACGGTGATTTTAGAATATCCGGAGATTGGACAAGTGTCCGAAGGCCCGCCGTCTATTTCGATTTCGTAAGATTCTGAAAAACGTTCATGCAATCGAGCGCGGACTTTTCGAAAGAAAACTCCCTGCTCTTTTCTTTGGCCATTTTGCTAAACCGCAACCACAACTCTTCGTCCTTCAGAAGCTGAAGAATGGCGGAAGCCAAGGCATCGACATCGCCGGCAGGAACCAGGATTCCATTCTTGCCGTCCTCGATTATTTCAGAAACTCCGCCGACGTTCGATGCCACGGCCGGGATTCCCAAAGCGTTGGCCTCGGCCAGCACCAGCCCGAACCCTTCGGGCGCGAGTGACGGAAGGACAGCCACGCGAGACGCAGCGAAAACCGCGTGAATATCCGTGCGGAATCCGAGAAACCGGACGTTATGCTCGATCCCGAACTGTTTCGCCATTTTTTCGGCCTTCCAGCGCTCGGGTCCCTCGCCCGCAAAAGCAATGATTGTCGAAGGAATTTCCTCGATAACTTTTTTTGCGGCCCGCAACAGAACTAATACGCCCTTGCTTTCGCGCAAATGTGCAGCACAGGTTATGACCAGCGGTCCCAACGATACAAGATCGGCAGCGGGCTCGGCGTCTCCCGGCGGATCAGCGTTCGCGGGCCAAACCACCTCGATGCCCGCTTCCTTGTGCCCTTGGCGGACCAGGTGCGCTTTGGCCGCTTCGGACACCGCGATTACTTTCGATGCGAAACTATACGGCGCTCGCTTATTGAGCGAATGCACATGCGCCACGCACGGGAGGTTTTCGCCGATCGCGGCCAGACAGCCCCATACTGTCGCGGATGATAAATGCGTATGCACGATGTCAACTTGTTCTTGCCGAATGAGCGCACGCAATCTTCCGCTCGCAAAAATATTCACTTTCCCTGAAATTCCTACGATTCGCACGTCCAAATCCAGACCCCTGTAAAATGCTTCCACGGCAGGATTACGCTTCATCGCGATAATCGATTTGTGGCCGCTGTCTTTTTGCCATCGGCAAAACCAACCCGCGTAACGCTCGGCGCCTCCCAGCCTAGACGGAGTGATCACTGTAAGAATGTTTATCGATTTTCCTCCAGTTCTCTGATTTGCTGCACTTCTCTCACTACGGCCGCCACCTCGATCGCCGCCATACAAAAATATGCCCCCCCGCAGGTGGGGTTTCGATAGCACGGGCTGCACGGCTGTTTGATATACATCGTTTTTGCAGACGGGCCATACGGCCCGGTCGTCTCCGGGTCAGTTGGACCGTAGAGCCCGACTACAGGCGTCCCCACCGCGACCGCCATGTGAAGCGGACCCGAATCCCCGCCGATCGCCACGTCCGCCAAGCCTATTACCGCTGCCAGGTTCAAGAGGTCTGTCTTTCCGACAAGGGAATAGGAGGCCAGCTTCATCTCCGCACGGGCGCTCACGGTTGCGACTTGGTCTGAAGGGCCTCCCACGAACACAGGGGTCAGACCGCTTGCGGCAAGTTGGTCGGCGAGGGCCCCCCAACGCTCTTGGGACCACTGCCTCTGCGGCGTCGTAGCGCCGACAAAGAGCGCCGCGAATGGTTTCGGAACGATCGCTAGCAAGGCATTTGCCTCCGATCGTCGAGCGCGGCCTAACCATTCTTGGGGCCGAAAGTCCGGATTCGGAAGCCCTAATGCCCGGGGAAAGTCAAGCATCACTTCGACCGCTTTTCTGTCGCGCATTTTCGAAGGGATAATCGGATAATTATTGAAAAGGTGGCTTCCTTCTTTTCTAGAATCGTAGGAAATACGGTAGCGCGCTCCAGAAAGCTTTGCAATAAGACCGCTAACGAAAAGGCTCTGCATGTCTAGGCAGACTTCATATTTGTGCTTCCTGATTTCCAACCCCAGCTTGATCGCGCCCCAAAGGCTCCCCCGCGGGAATGACCATACTTTGTCGACATAAGGGTTCGCGTCGATAATCGGGCGAAACGGCTTCTTGACCACCCAGCCAATATGTGCGTCCGGCTTATGCTGCCGCAAAATATCGGCTACCGGCAACCCGTTGCATATGTCTCCCAGCGAACTGGACTTGATTATCAATATCCTCTTCGCGGAGGCCGCGGCGTCGATAGCGCGTACCACTATTCGATAATTCCTAATTCACGAGCCCACCGCCACCGGTCGTGCATCCAAAGCCACTGCTCGGGGCACCGCCTGATCGCAGATTCGATCCGCTCGTTGATTTTCGTCATGATCGCGAGAATGTCGGCATCCTTATCACCAGATGGTACCGGCATATCTAGCGGTTCGACAATCACCCTGTACTCGTCGGTGCCGGTTTCTTCGCAAAAGGCCGTTATGAGTGGGCTCCCCGTGCGCAAGTGAAGGGCCGCCGGCGCCTCGTTCGTGCCTGCGGGAAAGCCAAAGAACGGCACAAGGATTTCGCGCGTGTTTTGATCGGTCAATATGCCAACGATCTCATTTTTAGCGAGCCTTCTGAGGATTTCGCGAGCGGCTTTGCCGCGCGAGAACACTTCGATCCCATGCCTATTCCTTACGGCGTTGATCATTTGGGTGGTGCGCTCTTCGTTTGCATCGCGCGCCACAACGCTGATCTTGTAGCCCAAAAGCGTAAACGCCTGAGCCATCCGTTCCCAATCGCCAAAATGTGCGGTTATGACGAGTGCACCCTTACCCTTGTCCGTCGCGCTCTTCACATAGTCCAAGCCCTCGAACTTAACCGAGTCCACAATCTGCTGATCCGTAAGCCTGTCCACGCGAAAAAAGCGAACCGCTGTACGCGCGAAATGCTCGAACACCGCAACCGCCGTGTCACGCACACGTTCGTCGGACCACTCCGGAAAGGCCATGCGCAAATTGGCGAGGGTTCGCTCTCTATACTTGCGGCTGCCCCGAAAAATCAATCGTCCGAGCCGCCGGCCAAAGGACACCGCAAAGCGCTCGGGCATCGCCCGAACGACGGCGGCGACGCCGCGTAACGCGGCCCCGCCGATCTTGCGCTCCAGCCTCTTTCTCAGGGCAAGAGAGTTCGATTTAGCCAATCGGACAGTTCCGCCTCCTTGCAGAATCTGATTCGCATGTCTAACACAAACACGTTCTCAGGCACGTTCGCGCGCCCTCGCAGTTTTACGGCGTCCTTTGCCGTCGTCACCCAAGCGTGTCCGGGAGCGATATCGGCCGACTGCAGATCATCATGGTCGGCAAGGACGACCGAGCGATGTAAGCGAGCCGCGAGCGATTCGAGCGCGTCCAAGAATGGCCTCGGCTTGCCTATCGCACAGATGGCATTCACTTCGCGTCCCCGCAGCCACTCGATCGGATGCTCCTGGCCGGTGAGCAATTCCCTGAGCCCAGTGTATTCGCGCCGATAGGCAAAAGTTTTCAAATAGGAACACTCCCCTGAATCGGAGAACGCAGCGGCCGCTCGCCGCAAACCGCCAGCCGGTTCCCGCAACGGCCCCGCCGGGAGCAATCGCCGGTTGCGAGATAAACCCTCCCACATGATAACATCCGCTGCTCTCGCCAACGGCAGATGCTGAAATCCGTCGTCGAGAATCAACGCGTCAAAGCCTTCGTCCTGCGCAATCTCAGCCGCCCGAACCCTGTCCCTTCCAAGTATCAGTGCAACTTCCGGAAGCTCTTCTCGAATCAGGCACGCCTCATCCCCGTGTTCTGCCGGGTTCAACCCCAGCCCCGGCTCCACTAACGACGCGTCGCGCGAACTCGGACTTCCGTAAGCGCTGGAACTAATCGCAATGCTCTTCCCCGCTAATAGGCGCGCCACAGCGATCGTCGCGGGCGTCTTGCCCGAACCGCCGACCTCCAGATTGCCGACTCCCAGGATCGGAGTCTCGAAACGCCGCCGCTTCTTAAGCCCAAGCTGGTAGACTGCCGCATAAGCTCGCCAGCCCAGGCCATAAATCCAGCTGAGCGGCAGCAAGGCGGTCGATATCGCCCAGTCTGCGCTCGTCTCTGGATTGTGAATCCGGTGCCATTGCACGCAGGATTATGGCTGGCTCGGGATGAGTCGGTAGCTCAGTGGTAGAGCATCGGCCTTTTAAGCCGTGGGCCGTGGGTTCGAATCCCACCCGACTCACCAATCATCCTTTGGAGTTACAATAAGCTATGCTTTGCCCGCTTCTACCCATCGCGATCATGGCCACCCTCCAGTTCAAAGACGCCGAACCTCCTGTCGCCCGCAAGACCGCGCACAAGACCACATTGCACGGCGAAACGGTCATCGACAATTACCATTGGCTCAGAAACAAGAAGAGCAAAGCGGTCATCGATTACCTGGAGGCGGAAAACGCATACACCGACTCGGTGATGAAAGGCAGCCAGCCCCTCGAAGACGAGCTTTACGACGAGATGCTCGGGCGCATCAAGCAGACCGACCTCAGCGTTCCCTACCCATATCGCGGCTACACGTATTACACCCGCACCCAAGAGAGCAAGCAGTACCCGATCCAATGCCGCAAGAAAATCGGCCAGAGCACGGAAGAGGTTCTACTCGACGTCAACGAGCTCGCAAAGGGCCAGAAATTCATGTCCGTCGGCGCCTTCGCGATCAGCCCGAACGGCAAAATGCTCGCCTACACGACCGACAACACCGGCTTCCGGCAGTACCGCCTACACGTCAAGGACCTGGAGACCGGCAAGTTGCTCCCGGACACGGCGGAACGCGTCGACGACGCCGGCTGGGCGGAGGACGGCCGGACGATTTTCTATATCACCGAAGACCCGGTTACCAAACGCTCCGACACCATCTGGCGCAAGAAGCTCGGCGGAAAAGCCGAGTCCTTTTATCACGAGAAGGACGCACTCTACAACGTCGGCCTGGATACATCTCTCGACCACAAATACATCTTCTTCGGATCAGGAAGCACCGATAACAACGAGCTTTGGTTCATCCCGGCCGACCAGCCGAACGCCAAGCGAAAGCTCATCGAGAAGCGTCAGGGCAAGCTGAAGTACTCGGTCGAACACCGCAACGGAACCTTCTACATTCACACCAACAAGGACGCGAAGGACTACCGCGTGATGACCGCGACGCCCACCGCGCCGGGGCAGAAGAATTGGAAACCCCTGATCCCTGCGATCCCATCGGGAAGGATCACGGGCGTGAGCGTGTTCAATGATTTCATGATGATCGGCAAGCGCGAGAACGGCCTTCCGGGGATCGAGATCTACGATTTCAAGACCAAGAAGCGCAAGGCGATCCCGCCGGACGAGAAGGTCTACTCGATGGGCGGGAACGTGAACCGCGAGTTCGACACGAAGGTGTTTCGCTACAGCTACTCATCGCCGCTCACTCCCAGCAGCGTTTACGAAATCGACGTCAACACGATGAAGCGGAAGCTTCTCAAGCGGGTCGAAGTCTTGGGCGGATTCAATCCGAAGCTCTACGTGACCGAGCGAGTTTGGGCGTCGGCTCCCGACGGAGCCAGGATTCCGATCGGCCTCGTTTCCAAGAAGACCGATGAGGAGGGACCGCGGCCCCTTCTTCTTGGTGGGTATGGATCGTACGGCGCTTCGGCATCGTTCGGATTCAGCAGCAACGATATAAGCCTCCTCGATCGCGGGTTCGTTATCGCGACGGCCCAAATCCGCGGGGGCAGCGACATGGGCGAGGCGTGGTACGAAAGCGGCAAGTTGATGCACAAGCGCAATACCTTCTCCGACTTCGCTGCGTGCGCCGACCATCTCGTTTACGAGGGCTACACGACGCGCAACAAGCTGGCGATCGTCGGTGGGAGCGCGGGCGGCCTGCTAATCGGCGCGACCTTGAACATGCGCCCGGACCTGTGCAGGGCCGCGGTTCTGCACGTGCCGTTTGTCGATGTGATCAACACGATGCTCGACGAAACGCTCCCGCTCACCGTGGGCGAGTTTTTGGAATGGGGCAACCCGAAAAAGAAGGACGAGTACCTCTACATGCGTAGCTATTCGCCCTACGAGAACATCCGCTCGACTTCGTATCCGATGATTCTGGTGAAGACGAGCCTCAACGACAGCCAGGTGATGTACTGGGAGCCGGCGAAGTACGTCGCCCGGATGCGCGAGGTGGCTTATCCCGAAATGCTCCTCTTCAAGGTCAACATGGCCGCCGGCCACGGCGGCTCGAGCGGCCGCTACGACCGCCTCCGCGAAGTCGCCTTCGACCACGCGTTCCTCTTGACTGCGTTGAAGTAGCAATGCTGAGCTACATCCCCGCGAAGGGGGTCATCGTCGGGTCGCCCGGACAGGTTCGCATAGCTTGAGTCTCGGTGCCCAAATCGTCCTCAAAATCTTTCCGGGTGTCGAGATTCCGATTCGTTGAGATTCGTGATTGCGAAGCGATAAGTCGATTGTCGATTATGGGAGCAGCTTTTCGGCGAGGGTTCGGGGGGAATGGATGGTGACGCCTTGGATGGTTTGGCCGTAGAGGTGGCCGAAGTGGGTCGAGTCGCCGGTTAGGAGGGCTTCGCATTCGAGGCGGATCGCGGCGGCGAGGACGGGGCGGTCTTTCTCATCGAGATCGATCCCTTCAGTGAGGCTGCCCGGTTGGACCATCGCGACCTTGATATGCCTGAAAACCCCGTCGAGGTCCCGCTTTCCATCGGCGGCCTTCAGCACGAGGTTGCGACGCGCCTCCTCGATTACGAAGCCGTCCGCCCGGCATTCGTGGCCGGCTTTGCGCAGCAGGGCGAGCAGTGGCCGAATCGCTCCGTCGGTCTTGGCCGCCGAGAACAGGATGTTCGCGTCGAGGAAGATGCGCATCTAGTGCTCGAGATTAGGAGCGCTTTTTCCGCAACCTGCTCTGCAAGTCTGCTTCCGCCTGATCGAATTCGGCAATCCGCTCCTGCGAGTAGATCTCGATCGGGAGGGTGACGGCCGGACGCAGGAGGAGGCCCTCGGGCGTCGTCTCCGCGATCAGTTGATCGTCGGGCTTAAGCCCAAGCGCCGCCCTCAATTTTGCAGGCAGCGTGATCAGGCCACGCCCACTAATCGTCAGAGTGAATTTCATCATTGTAGTATAGCAGAAAAGCAGTCGGCCAGTCGCTCTTCAGGAGCCGCGAGAGGGCGCGGTCGGCAAGGACCCGATCTTGGTTTTGGCAACGGGCGCAGTAGTTGATCTCGTTCTCTGAGTGCACGATCCGCTGGATCGGCATCCCGCATACCCGGCACGGCTTGCCGAAGCGCCCGTGGACGTTGAAGTCCTCGCGGAAGGCCGTAACCTCGCCCATTCCGGGAAAACGCTCGCCGAACTCGCTTCGGAGCTTCTCGATCCAGTGGGTGAGCGTGTCGCGGGTCGCGATTCGAAGGCGCTCGATGTCGTCCTCCGACAGCGAGGTGGTGAGCCGAAGCGGAGACAACCGAGCCTCGAACAGTATTTCGTCGGAGTAGGCGTTTCCGATCCCGCTGAAGCGGTTCGGCTGGGTTAATGCCCTCTTTAGGGTCCGGTTCTCTGCTAGCAGCGCCGCGGCGAATTGCTTGCTGGTCGCGGTTATAGGATCGATTCCGCCTGGATCGAGCGCGGCCAAACCGTCCGCCTCCGACACGACGTGGATGGAAGCGCGGCGTTTTGTGCCCGCCTCGGTGAGCACAAGAGTTCCGTGCTCGAACTCGAACGACGCCTGGTGCATCTTGTTCGGCTTCGCGGGTGGTTTTTCGCTCCACAGCATCCTGCCGGCGATCATCAGATGGATCACGATATGGAGATCGCCTTCGAAACGGAGCGCCAGGCGCTTGCCCATGCGCTTCACGCCGACGAGCCGATGACCTTCGGCCGAATCGATCGGCGGATCGAATGTTCTAAGTACGAAGGGCCGATAGATGCGCACCTTCTTCAAGACCTGATCGACGGCGTACCGCTCGATGGCCTCGAGATAAATGAGCACATCCGGCATTTCGGGCATGGCGAAGAATGTACCCGCGCGTTAGAGCGCGCCGAGAGCTTCCTTGGCGGCAGCGAGTTGCTTGGCCATCGCGGCCGGAGACGGCCCTCCCAAGCTCACCTTCAAAGCGATGTTGCCGCCACCGTCAGGCCGGCGGAGCACTTCCTGAGAAGCGTGCTCCGTAAGCTCCTGAAGCTGGTGCAGGGTCAGCGACGGCAAGTTCCAACCCCTTCGCTCGCACTCCAAGACGATCTTGCCGGCCTCCTCGTGCGCCCCTCGAAACGGCATGCCACGCTCCACGAAGTACTCGGCGAGCCCCGACGCCGATCTACTGCGGCCGCGTCCTTCATGCGGTCGAGGTTGAAAGTGGCCGTGCTCAGCATTCTATTTGTCTACACCAGCGAGTCGATACAGACCTTCATGGTATCGAAAAGGGGCGGCTTGTCGTCCTGCATGTCGCGGTTGTAGGCGAGCGGAAGGCCGCGCATCATCGACATGAATGCCGTCCAATTGCCGATGCATCTCGCGCCTTTACCGCGAATAAGCTCGGCCATGTCGGCGTTCCGCTCTTGCGGCGTAAGGCTACTGCCCGTACTGAAAGCGTCCGCGATTCTCACGAAGCCATACTCTGCCGTCGACCCGTAGAGTTCCTGCGATAGGCGCGAGAGGTGCTGCGTCAGAGAGGTGCCGGTGCAATAGCTCCTGAGGGATCAGAAGCTCCTGCCAAACGAGCAGAACGTCGCCGGCGGCCAAGTGCCCCACATCCGAGCGAAGGAGATCGAAGCGCTCTTCTCACAATGGAATAAGCTGCAGCGCCAAAGAAGTAATGTAATATCGCCGAATGGCAGAAGGCTGGAGTCGTCGTCAGTTCATCGAGCGTCTGGGATTGGCGGGCTTGGCCGCCGCGGTCCCGCTCACTCTCCGAGGAACGAAACGCGGACAGGAGAACTCACCCGACCTGCCGAAGATCGAGATCGGCAACTATCCGAAGCCGGACCGGCCGATAACGGCGGTGGTCTGCGGATATGGCGGGCGAGGTGGCTACTACGGGTGGATGGCGGGGCAGATTCCCGAAGAGTGGCAGATCGTCGGCGTCGCCGAACCCATCGGCTACCGGCGCGATGCCGCGATCAAGCTCCATAAGATCGCGCCCGAGAACACCTTTACAACCTGGGAGCACGTGTTCAACCGCCCGAAGTTCGCGGACGCGATTGTCGTCTCCACGCAGGACGCGATGCACACCGGGCCAACGCTCAAAGCCATCGAGATGGGCTACGACGTTCTGCTCGAAAAGCCGATCGCCCAGAGCTGGCGCGAGTGCGAGGCGATCCTCAAAGCCGCGCAAAAGAACAAATCAATCGTGGGAGTCTGCCACGTCCTGCGGTACGCGCCCTACTTCATGATGATGCGCGAGGTCATCCGCTCGGGAATGATCGGCGATGTGGTCAGCGTTCAGCACCTCGAGCCGGTCGAGCATCACCACTTTTCGCACTCGTATGTTCGCGGCCCGTGGGGGAACAAGAGGAAATCGAACCCGGTGATCCTGTCGAAGTCGTGCCACGACCTCGACATCCTCGCCTATATAATCGGCAAGCCCATCACGCGTGTTTCGGCATTCGGCGACCTTAGCTGGTTCCGCAAGGAGAACGCGCCGAAGGGAGCCCCGATGTTCTGTTCTGAGGGCTGCCCGGTCGAGAAGACCTGCCCTTATTACGCTCAGGATTTCTACGTGCATAAGCGCAAGTGGGACACGCACCACATCATCACGCCTGACCGTTCGGATCCGAGCATCTTAAGAGAACTCGAGAAGGGCCAGTACGGGCGCTGCGTGTATCACTGCGATAACGACGTCTGCGACCACATGGTCACGAACCTCGAGTTCGGCGGCGGCGCGACCGCCAGCCTCCAGGTGGAAGCCATGTTCGCCGAGGGCGGACGCCGGACCCGCGTGTTCTGCCAGAAAGGCCACATCGAGGGCGATATGACGGTAATGCAGGTCGTCCAGTTCGAGCCAGGCAAGGTCCACGTTTGGGACGGGAGAAAAGCCAACGTCGATCTATCCGGCCACGGCGGAGGCGACATGCGTCTGGTTCGCGACTTCTGCCAAGCCGTCTCGAAGCGCGACGCGAACCTGCTCACGTCGTCTCTTTCGAATAGCATGGAAAGCCACCGGGCCGGCTTCCTCGCCGAAGAGAGCCGCCTGCAAGGCGGCCAGCCCCGAGGTGTCCGCCGAGCCTAGTGCCGGCGCTGGGGTACGGTTGGATCTCCGCGAGCACCAAATGGGTCCGATTGATTCGGTGAGGTTTACTCATTGGGCCGGTGTTGGTTATCTGCAAAGCAATTCAACGCCGGCTGCAGAAGCCGTCCATTGGTGGAAAGGGCTTCACCGACACCGTGCCCCGGACCACCATCGAAAGATGTAAACGTGCCCCCGGATGCCAAAACGATCGGCGTCAGTGCGCAGGTGTCCCAGACGTTCACACGGGGGTCGAGCATGACCTCGGCTTTGCCTCGTGCGACCATGGAGTGGCCATACGCGTCGCCCCACGTGCGTGTCGCGTAGGCCCGCTGGGCCAGCGCGATGTAGCCGTCGAGCGTCCCTTTCGCTTCGAATGACAAGATGCTGCCGCTGACCAACAAGGCGTCCTCGATGCGATCCGTCGAGCTGACGCGGATGGCCTCGCCATTGCAGAAGGCGCCGCCGCCTTGCTCTGCCCAGAGCGTCTCGTTCAAAGCCGGGAAATGCGCGACGCCCATGACCGGAATACCGTCACGCTCCAGGCCCACCAGCACGGCAAAGAGGGGCACGCCGTACACGAACGATTTGGTGCCGTCGATCGGGTCGATCACCCAGCGGGTCTCGCCGTCGCCCGGCTGCTCTTCGAACTCCTCACCCAAAATGCCGTGGTGAGGAAAGCGCAAAGCGATCTGATTGCGGATGTAAGTTTCAGCTTCGCGGTCAGCTCGCGAGACGGGCGAATCGTCGGCCTTCCGTTCCACCGGCGTGTCGGTGTTGAAATACTTGAGCGTGATGCCGCCAGCGGCCCGGGCAACTCTGAGGGCGAACTCAAGCTCTTCGGTCACGAGCCGGCGATCATCTGGGCGACCTCTTCGTGGCCGGCGGCTTTGGCGAGGTCGTATGCGGTTTGGCCCACGGGGGTCTTTAGCGACGTGTCGGCGCCTTTGGCAAGGAGCATCCTGGCGATCTCGGCATCACCGTTGGATGCAGCGGTACGCAGAGCAGTAAAACCCTCGGCTTGCAAGTTGGGATTGGCGCCGGCTTGGAGTAGGTGTCTCACCGCGTGCCTGCCCGCTGCGGAACCCTCGTATATGTTCAGCGGGATCGCGCTGTCGATGAGGAGGTCGGCGATGTCGCGGCGGCCGGTATAGATCGCCCAAGGGACCGCCGATGCGCCGTCTTGTTCGCTCTGGGCCAACTCCGGGTTTTGGCGGAGCATTTCGCGCACGGAGTCGACTTCGCCGTTCTTGACCGCGCTGATAGAGTCCACTAGTGTCTTCGCCGTTCGAGTTCGGCTTGCTCTTCGGCCTCGATTTCCGCCAACGTCTTGCGCTGGACTTCCCGCGTAATCTCCGGATCGTCGTACAACGCTTCCTCGACGACGGACGTCGGGTCGAACGACTCGATATCCTCTTCCTCTTCTTCGGCCGCCGCGACGGGCATCGGCGCAGGCGGACCCTTCACGAGGTCGTCGGAGTGGAGGAGTAGAACGTAGTTCGCGTTGAACTGGCGCTCCTCTTTGGTTAGTTTCCGCTTCTGCTCCTCGCTCAGCGAGTCGAGGAACTTGGCGCGCATGCGCTTGACGGCCTCCTTGTGTGTGCCTTCGATCGTCGGGCCGAACGCTTGCGGATCGATTTTCACGGCGACCTCATCGGCGTTATAGAAGTTCGTGACGGTTCCGGTCAGCCCTCCGAGGTGCGCAAAATAGGATGCGGTGCGCTTATCGTCCTTGGTGACCTCGCGCTCGACTATCTTCACTCGATCACCCATTTTCCACTTCGCCATACGCCTAGATTGTACCGGTTACCGAACGATCTGCTCGTCTCGAACAGCCAGCCGCCTCGCCTTCGGCAGGTCCTGAGGACGGATGACTCCGATGAGTTCAGGGACCCCCGGACCCGTTCGCTCTTCGATCCATTCAATAACAAGATCTGGGCTCGTCTTGTCGGGTTTAGTAAGGTTCATCGAGACTTGGGTTTGGCCTCGGCTTTGGAGTATTAGCCCAAGCGCACGAACTCCGTTCAGCTTCGGTTCGCCAGCGTCTCGGGCGCGGCGAACTTCTCGCGCCGCGAACTTGGCTGTGGCAGGGTTGGAGGATTCGATGTTGAGGTTCATCGCGACGAGCCAGTCGCGAACGCCGAGGATGGTGGCTCCGAGGCGCGGGTTGGCTGTCTTCGGGCCGTAGTCCGGGTCGAGCTCACGGCCCTGGATGCCCTCGAATTGGCCATGACGAAGGGATGGCAGATCTGCGGCGTGCTTTCCGGTTTCGCTATGCTCATAGAGAAAGATCGGCAGGTCGTAAATGTGCGCGAGCTCTTCGCCGATGCTCGGGGCGAAAGCGGGATTGATCGGACTATCCAAGGCTATGAATGGGCAGACGTCGAGAGCGCCGACCCGAGGATGGACGCCGGTGTGCTTCTCCATATCGATTCGTGCAAAGGCCACTTTCGCCACATCGAGCAAGGTTCTCCGCACTTCATCGGCAATGCCAGAAAACGCAGTTACTACGCGGTTGTGGTCGACGTCGGCGCCTTCGAAATGAACCACGCATCCGCCCGCTCGGAGCGCTCGGCCCATGGAGCTAAGGGTTTCGGTGTTGCGACCCTCCGACCAGTTTGCGACGCAGAGGACGCGGTTCACGAGCCCATCGAGCTGTACCCGCTGTCCACGTAGAGGGTTTGGCCGGTAACACCTCGGCTTAGGTCACTTAACAGATAGAGCGACGTTGTGGCGACTTGTTCCTGCTCGGCGGGGCGCTTGAGGGGAACGCGCTCGCCGACGACATTGAGAATTGCGCTAAATCCCTTGATGCCGCGGGCAGACACCGTATTGATTGGCCCTGGCGAGACTGCATTCACGCGGATGCCGCGCTCGCCGAGATCATAGGCCAAATAGCGGGTCGAGGCTTCGAGCGCGGCCTTGGCGACGCCCATTACGTTGTAGCCGGGCAGGACACGTTGACTCCCTAAGTAGGTCATCGTGAGGAGGCTGGCGTCGTCATTGAGGATCGACTCCAGCGCCCTCGCGGCTGCTACGAAGGAATAGGCAGATGTTTCGAGCGCCACGCGGAAGCCTTCGCGGCTTGTCCTGATGAAGCGACCGGCGAGATCCTCGCGCAGAGCAAACGCGACGCTATGAACCATGAAGTCGATGGCTCCGTAGGCGGCCTTGAGTTCTTGATGAACCCGTTCAAGGTCCTCTTCGAGATTCAGGTCTGCTTCGAACATGTGCATCTTCGCGTGGCCGTCGAGGAGCTTTTCGGCCGATCGAGCCATACGCTCGTTTTGGACGCCGATGCCGACCTCGGCGCCCTGTGCCTCGGCGAGCTCGGCGATCGCCCATCCGATGCTTCTGTCGTTCGCGATCCCGAATACGACCCCTTTCTTGCCTGAGAGTAAACCGTCCATCCGGCAGAGATTACCGCAGGCACCCGCGGCTACTTGCGGTAGATTGGAGTACTAAAGATATGAACCGTGCAGCAATCATCGCCGCTTCTTGTGGTCTTGCGTTTCTTGCCGCCTGCCAACGGGATCAGGCTCCGCACGAAGAGCCGACGCCCTCCAATATGGAGAAGGTCACGGCAAACAAGTTCTTGGACTGGGAGCCTGCGTACAGCCCGGACATGACGAAGATCATTTACGCGTCGGCGCGCGAAGGGGATTGGGACCTTTACGTCCGAGACGTGGATGGCGGGAACGAGCAGAGGCTCACCACGGATCCGGCGGAAGACCGCACGCCCAGCTGGTCTCCGGATGGG
>JACDEQ010000416.1 GCA_013816225.1 Armatimonadota bacterium
TCAAGGCGCGGGCGAGCGCGACTGCATCGCCTCGCGGTATACCCACGGCCTATCTTCTTTTCGCGGACTTGCCTGAAGCTTTGGGCTTGGACTTGGCTGCGGACTTGTGGGTGTGCTTCTTGGCGGCGGGCTTCATGGTCGTCTTTTTAGCGGTCGGCTTCTTGGCGGCGGCGTGCTTCGTCACGGGTTTGACAGCATGCTTGCTCGGCGCCGGCGCGTGCTTGACGATCGGTGCTGAATGCGAAACAGGTTCGACCCTCGGAGTGGCTTTGACCACGACCGGGGCGGGAGGAGCGAACGGCTTCCTCTTGGAGTGTGACGCTTCGACTTCCCGCATCAACTTGTCGGCTTCGTCCTGTGTCATCTGCCCTCGACGAACCATGTACTGAAGCAGGTCGCGAGCGCTCTCAACGACGAAGCCTGTCAGACCGGCCGCGGCTCCGACGACATCTTTCATCGCAGCGGCCATCTTGCTGCCGGCTTCGAGGCTGATCTCGTGCGCCTTCGCCGCCATCTCGGCGACGGTATCTTTTACATCGGCCCCACGGTGACCCGGGCTACGCTTCGGCGGAATGGGAGGCGTGGCAATGGCTGGAGCAGGTGCTGTGGGGGTAGCAACTGCGGGCTTTTCTCTATCGGGCATTTAGGGGCTCCGGTCAGCGCTACTGCCGCGCTAACGGGTAGGGACTTCAAAGAAAATCACGTTCGCCCCGACGGGGGCTTGAACGGCGCTAAGTATATGATTTTTCGTGACTAAAGCAAGGTGGGCTGAAGCGCCTTCCACGGGGGCCCCAAAACGCCATCGGAGCACCAAAGTAACAACACTCAACGAACAGGATAGCAACACTAACACGTCAAACAAGCCAAATGAAGCTAAAACTAGTCGATCTGAGCAGGGTTCTCGCAGGCCCTGTGTGCTCGATGATGTTGGGGGATTTGGGCGCCGACGTCATTAAAGTCGAACGACCCGGCGAGGGCGACGAAACCCGGGGTTGGGGACCGCCGTTCAACGCCGATGGCGAGAGTGCCTACTTCCTTGCCATCAACAGGAACAAGAAAAGCTTGGCGGCGGACCTGTCTGACCAGACCGATCGCGCGACCGTCTTAGGTCTGATCCGAGGGGCCGACGTCGTTCTCGAGAACTTTCTGTCGGGCGCGCTGGCCAGACTCGGACTGAATCCCGAACGGTTGCTCGAGGAAAATCCGGCGCTGATCTGGTGCACCATTTCCGGTTTCGGGCCTGACAGCCTTCGACCCGGTTATGATTTCGTCATTCAGGCCGAATGCGGGTGGATGGCGATCACGGGTGAGCGCGATGGGTCGCCGATGAAAGCCGGTGTCGCGCTCGCCGATGTCATCGCGGGAAAAGACGCTGCCATCGCGATTCTCGCGGCGCTGGCGGAGAGAGGCGCGGGCACACTGACCGGCACCAAGCGCCGGATCAACATTTCCCTGGCTGACAGCGCTCGCGCTGCCCTCGTGAACGTTGCTCAGAACGTTCTCGTCTCGGGAAGGAATGCGCATAGGTGGGGCAACGCGCATCCGAATCTTGTTCCCTATCAGCTCTTCGATGCGGCAGACCGGCCGCTCGTCATCGCGGTTGGGAGTGACGGACAATGGCGTGCGTGCGCGACCGTCCTCGGTCTGAACGATCTGGCCGCGGACCAAGCCCTGACCACCAACGCGGGGCGACTGAAGAATCGAGATCGAGTCGTTGCAGCGTTGGCCGAGCGAGTTCGAGAAATGAGCGCGCAGTATTGGGTCGATCGCCTTCAATCAGTGAGCGTGCCGTGCGGCTTGGTGCGAACGGTTGCCGAGACTCTGGAAGCCACCGGCGCGGATCCTCTTACAGGCGTGCGACCCAGTGTGCCCGGTAGCGTACGCATGCCACCTCCCAAGCTCGATGAGCACGGCGATGCCATTCGAACTCTGGGGTGGCGCGCCTTTCTGCCATAACAGATATTATCAGCCCGCCACGCTTGGCCGCGGATGTTTGTTCACTTCTGAGGATTTGCTATGACGCGTAACTGGTTCTTGTCCGCTGGTGCTGTGGGTCTACTGTTGTCGGCTGCCGCGTGCGAAAGTGACGATGTTCACATCACTGGCCCCAAGGGTCAGGATGCTTTCGCGAGCTACGTGTCACTCGGCACCAGCGTCAGCATGGGGTACATGAACGAGGGAGTGTATTACGCAACCCAGCAAACCGCGTGGCCCGCGCTTCTCGCGCACCAGGCATTCGCCAGGACGTTCACCAGTCCGCTGTTGCAGGGACCGGGATGTTATTCTCCGCTGATCGCCCCCTTGCAGTTTACCAGGCGCCTGAGTGGCGCTACCTATCCAGGTATCAACGCGCGGGATCAGGTGTGCGCGCTCCTCGGGAC
>JACDEQ010000417.1 GCA_013816225.1 Armatimonadota bacterium
ATCCGCCACTGAGGGGGGCATCCCAGCTGGCCCAGCAAGTCCCTGCCACGAGGTAACGACATATCCCGGAAGAGCAGCTTCGGAAACGGTTGGAACTTCTGGCAAGCTGAAGAATCGACTGGCACTAGTAACCGCGAGCGAACGAAGTTTACCTGATGCCAGAAATTCGATCAGTAGCGTCGGGGGATCGATCATGAAATCAATACGCTTGCCGAGCAGGTCGGTCACAACTTGCGCGCTGCCGCGATACGGAACATGCTGCAATTGGACGTTTGCCATCTCAGCCAGTAGCTCCACCGCTAAATGATGAACCGACCCGATTCCTGGGCTGCCATAGAGGAGGGGTATTTTCTGAGATCGTGCATGATTGATTAGATCAGCAATTGTTTGGATTTTGTGATCAGCGTAGGTGACGAAAACAAATGGATACTCCGAAGCCATGCTGATCATGGAAAAGTCGTCGATGGTTTTGTAGGGTAATTTTTGATACAGGGCGTCAGCCGTCGCATGCCCACCCGGAATGGCGAGCAGCGTATATCCATCGGCCGCAGCACGAGCGACCTGGCCCGCCGCAATCGTTCCGGACGCTCCTGGTCTGGGGTCGACCACGACTTGCTGACCAAGACGCGTTGTTAGCCCTCTCGCAATGATCCTTGCTACGGTATCGGTTGGCCCGCCCGCAGCAAAGCCATGCACAAGCGTGATCGGCCGGTTGGGCCAAGCCGTATCCGGGAAAACCGGAAAGGCGATCAACGTGGTGAGGCTTGCGAGCACCGTTCCTCGTGTGACCGCGGTCATCAAACTCTCCTACAATCTCGTAGCTTTAAGGAGACGGGAATGCGCCAATGTTGGCGCTGAGTCCTCGACCGTCGTGCGCCGCATGTCGCGACGAAGATTGGCGTCGTCGTAGGGCCGTCCGCGATGAAGCGTGCAGCGGTTATCCCACACGACCAAATCGCCTGCCCGCCAGCGGTGCTGATAAACAAAACGCGGTTGGGTCGCAAACGTCATCAATTCGTCCAGAAGAGCCCGGCCTTGCGGCTTCGGCCAACCGATGATGTGGGACGCATGAGAGGCAAGATAGAGTGTCCTCCGTCCGGATCCCGGATGGGTGCGGACGATAGTCTGCGGAACGGGCGGAAGGGCGGCACGTTCCTCGTCCGAAAAGTCTGTATAGCCAACGAGACTTCGCGAAAAAAAGATCGAGTGCTCGGCGACAAGGTCCTCGATCTGCTCCTTGGTTACCTGCTCAAGGGAGTCGTAAGCAGCGCGAAGATCGGCGAATTCAGTTTCGCCTCCTGAAGGCGGCACTTCATGGGCCGACAGAAAGGAGATTTTGCCGGGCACGCGTTTGAAGGAACTGTCGGTATGCCAAAGCTGGTTTGCCAACATCATCATGCGCCAGCGGTCGGAGGTCGAACGGAGGTTGTTGTTTTCGTCTAGGTTTGAAATGTCGGCCAAGGCGGCGCTGGGCAGGCGAAGTTTTCGATCTTTTCTGATTGTTCCTATCGAGGTTTCCAGCGGCCCAAAGTGCTGGCTGAAAGCGATCTGTTGTTCGTCCGTTAGGTTCTGGTCCCGGAAGACGAGAACAGCGCAGCGATCCAGCGCTTCATGAATTTTTGAGAAGTTGTCCTTTTCCAGCGGGTTACGCAGATCGACTCCCCGGACCTCGCCAACAAATTCCTGATCAGGGTGCATTACCAAAATTGCCATAGCGATCTCCTCGTCGATCAAGTTGAAAGGAGTAGGCGTCTCGCATATAAATGGAATACCTAATCTTAGACTATCACCCTGAGGAAAAAGTTATGCCTACCGGCGTCGAGAACTGGGAGTCGCGCATCGGTCGCCGGATCAGACTTCGTGACCTGCACGTGTTTCTCGTGGTCGTCGAGTGGGGGAGCATGGCCAAGGCCGCTCATCATCTTGCCGTAACGCAGCCCGCCATCTCGAAGTCCATTGCGGACCTCGAGCACACCTTGGATGTGCGATTGTTGGATCGAAATCCCCACGGTGTACAGGTTACCCTGTATGGCAGCGTCCTGGTCCGGCGGGCTTTGGCCGCCTTCGACGAATTGCGCCAGTGCGTTGGCGAGATCAAGTTCCTAGCTGATCCGACTGCGGGCGAAGTACGAATAGGCTGCAACGAGTCGTTATCCGCCGCGTTGCTTCCTGCCGTGATCGAGGGTTTGTCGGAACAGTATCCGGGCATAACCGTGCATGTGGCACAAATGAGCCGACCGATTACGGTGGAAATACGAGAACTGCGGAATCGCCGCGTCGATCTCATCATTGGTCGTGGCATTTTTCCCATCCCAGAAGACGACTTGAATTCGGAGATTCTGTTCGAAGAGCCGCTGATCGTCGTTGCGGGCGCGCAGAG
>JACDEQ010000418.1 GCA_013816225.1 Armatimonadota bacterium
CGTAGGCAATGCTGCGGCCGTCGGGAGAAATCGCCAGCGCATTATCGATCGGGAAAAACGGTGCGTCCGAAGGCGTGGAGACATCAAACGCAATCGGGGGCGCGTCCTCGCCCAGCGTGGAACGGAATTTCGCCTCTCGCATCCCGAAGAGCGCCAGCAACGCCACCAACGAAGTGACGCTGGCGACGACCCACGCAGCTCGAGGGGAGGCGAAGATTCGTCGCCGCTTGCCCGCATCCTGAGCTGGCGTCGCACCTGCGATAGCGAGAGTGATGGGCTTATTTCCCTTCAACACCTCACTGAAATCCCGAGCAGTCTCGAACCGATCTGCCGGCACCTTCTCGAGAGCCTTCTGCACCGCGGCGTCGACATAGTCTGGCACTGACGGACGCGTCGCCCGAACGGTCCTCGGCCGGTCAGTCACCACGCGAGCTATTATCGCCTGAACCGTGGCCCCCGTGTGCGGTGGCTCTCCTGTAAGCATTTCGTAAAGCACCGCGCCGAGGCTGTAGATGTCGGTCCGGCCGTCAACGGAGCGATCGCCAGTGGCCTGCTCGGGACTCATGTACTGCGGGGTCCCAAGCGAGAGGCCGCTCTGCGTGACTCGCTCGCCTCCTGCATTCGAGACCGCGAGCGCGATTCCGAAGTCGGCAACCAGCGGCTGGTCGTCGTGAAGGAGGATGTTCTCCGGCTTCAGGTCGCGATGAATCACGCCGTGGCGGTGTGCGTAGTCCAGCGCCCCGGCCACTGCGGCCGCCAGCCGAACGGCCTCGCCAACGGGCATCTGCTTTTCGCGGTCGAGCCGGGCTCGCAGGCTTTCACCTTCGATGTACGGCATCACGTAGTAGAGCAACCCCTCCGCCTCGCCGGAATCGAAAAGTGGAAGCAGATTCGGGTGTTGGAGGTTGGCGGTGACCCGGATCTCGCTCAGAAACCTTTCCGGGCCGAGCACCGCGCCGAGCTCGGGGCTCAACAGCTTGAGCGCAACCGGCCGGTCGTGCCGGAGATCGCGGGCCAGATACACCGTCGCCATGCCGCCGACGCCGATCTGTCGCTCTATCCGATACCGGTCCGACAACGATGTGCGGAGCTTATCCAGAACACTCATGAGGGCCCTCTCTTTTCGGCCATATGAGCCGCGCCACAAACATAGGGGGGAACGAGGCCGCGTGCTGGTTTGGCTCAAGCCCCTTCAGCAACGTCTATGGCGAGAATGGCGTATGGTTCGCCGCGGCGATTCATGACCAGAACGGAATACGAGACTCCTGTCAGTAAGTAGCGTGCGAGTTAGAGTCTCGCCTTCCGAATCGATGCGGTCGGCAGTCGTAGCCTTGTACATCTCACTGCAAGCGGGTGCGTTGTCGGCACACATTATAATTCCCATATTATGAGGACTGATCGCAGTTACGCTTAAGGCATCATCCGGGCAACGGCTGTAGCGATCGCCGCGCTTCTGGCTCAAAAAACACAATCGCCGCTTGCCGAGCAGGCGCATCCTTACCCGGTGCCGGCAAGCGACTCTGCGAGTGTTGCCCGCGTTTCCGATTCGTACCCGTAAATTGCGCCGCGGAATTAGACAGCAAAGCTTGTTGCGTTTTTGCTCCGTTAGCTGCATAAAGTGACTGTGTCCGATTGGCGTTTGACAAACGAAGGGAATGCAACCCAACAACAAGGAGGGCCCAATGAGGGCAAGAAACTTCCTGGCTTTTGCGATGACGTTCGTCTTGCCGGCGGCAGTTTTGGCGCAGGGACCCGGGCAGGCGAAGGCGAAGACCGGTCCGAAAACGGCAGCAAGCCGACTCGTCGACATACCTGCGAGGGACTTGAGATGGACCGATCTTGACCCGGCGGGTGCCCCGGGAGTCAAGGTTGCGGACCTGTGGGGCAACCATGCCAAGGGCGCATTCGGGGCGTTCTTCAAGTTGCCGGCTGGATTCGCAGCTCCCCTCCACACTCACACTTACGACATGAAGGTCGTGATCGTCTCCGGGACGTACATTCAAGCCCCGGAAGGAAAGCCCGAATTCCGACTGGGACCCGGCTCATACTTAATGCAGCCCGGTGGGAACTATCGCCACACAACGTCCTGCGATAAGGCCTCCGATTGTGTGTTCCTTGTTGAAAGCAAAGGAAATTTCGATCTCAAGCCGGTCAATTCGGGAAAGGCGGGCGCGAAGGAGTAGTTGGCCAACCACGGACGAACGGGACTGCCAAGTGTCTGTGGCCCGCGGCAACAATAAACACGAGCAGTCGGATCAAATAGGTGCGGCGTGGAGCAGTGCCACGTTTCAACGAGTGTGGAACTCGCAGTAGCGGTCGCAGTCGAAGTGCCCTTCCAACCCGTCAGGCCGCCCTGATGGCCTCGCTTGGTGGCGAAG
>JACDEQ010000111.1 GCA_013816225.1 Armatimonadota bacterium
ACGATCAAGTACACCCCGTCGAACGCGGTTCCGCCATCGTCATTTACCGTGTTCCGTGGCTTGCTCTTGAGCGGAGACCTCAATAGCTTGCTCGAGAGCGACGATAACCGGCTTGTCATGAGGCCGGGGGTTGTGTTCTCAACGGAGGAGCCGCCGATTCAATTGATCGTGAACGCGACCTCGCCCAACGCCACGCCGTCGAGACTCGAGTTTTCGGTGGAGGCGCATTGCAGCGTTTCGAATATCAAGCAACTGCTTTCGAATATCGAGCAGAGGATTGCGCTTTACAACTTCGATACGCAAGCCTATGAGACGCTGAAGACGAGCACCGCGACGACGTCCGATTCGACCGCTGTCGTTTTCGTGACGTCGAACCCAGGGCGATTTATCGGCCCCAATTTGGAACTGCGAGCGCGGGTTGCCTACAAAGCGCAGGGGCCGGTATTCACTTACCCTTGGTTTGCGCGGGTCGATCAAGTGAAGTGGACTCTGACCGACTAAGCTGATCTCGTTGTCAGTTGCAAACTGCGCGGTTCGCTTAGATAAGCAAAGACCGGGCGCCGAGGGGCAGGCGACGCCCGGTCTTCAGTCTTCCGACTGCGGTCTAGTTGGCTATGGCGTCGATTGCGCCGGTAAGCTCGGCGAGGCCGTTCTTATCGGCCACGAAGTTCACGAACTTGGCGGATACCTTCTTGTCCTTGTAGACGAGGATCGTGTTCTTGACCTCGGGGTCGAGGTTGATCTTGTACGCTGCGACGGCCTTGCTGTCCTTTGCGATAAACGTGGACGCGATGTCCTCGTAGCCAGTCTCCTTGGCGAGGGCTTCAGCGTCGGCCTGGCCGCTCAGGAAGATCACGAAGCCCTTGAATTCGGAGGCCATATTACCTTCGACGGATTCGTGTAGGAGCTTGGCGATCGAGGCGACGTTCTTCGAATCGTCGCCATTCACCCAGACCCGGACAGCCGGACGGTTGCCATAGGTGCAGGGTGGGCAGTTCTTCGTGCCCTTGTCAGGTCCGGAGACGTGGGTGGGATGGAACGGTGTCGTGATCTCTCCGACGGAAAGGCCGGAGTCGATCGAGGTCGTTAACAGGGTTGCGGCGGCGAGCGCGCCGAGGATTGTGGTGTTCATTTTCTTGGTGGTGCTCCTAAGGATAAGGTCGGCCAATGCTCTTTTGGGCCGTATCCGCAATTACGCTGTAGGTTGCTGGGATGGTTCCGGTGCGGCTGCTGCTTCTTGTTAAGGTGTTGTGGGCGTTGCCTCGATCCCCTGCCCTTCCTCCATTTTCTCGGCGATGGCGGAGGTGGCTGGGAGTATCTGCCGCGGAAAACAGAGGAAGGAGTTCAGAGGGAGAGGTTCAGATGGTCATTCGATGCCGGCGCCTTTGCGGATCTTTTTGGCGGCTTTGAAGATCGGGCCGTTCATTTGGGTGAACTTCGCGGACTGGTCGGGCGTGAGGATTTTGAGCAGGATTGCGTCGCGCTGCGGGCGCTCCTTCTTCCATTTGTTGCGGGTTTTGGATTGTCGGAGGTTGTCCATCATGCCTTTGCGCTCGGCGCGCATGTGGTTGGCGACGGCGGCCTTTTGTTCGTCGGTTAGGGCGAGGTCCGTTTGGACTTGGGGGTCGGAGAGGGACGCGGCGCCACGGACTTGCATTCTGATTTCGCCGAACCGCTGCTTTTGGCCCGGGTCCATCGTTGCGATCATGTGGTTGCCGGCGTCCTCCTGGAACTTGTCGAATTCCTTCATGAACCCCATCGCCGCCGCGGAGTCTTGGGCTCCGCTTTGCGCTCTCTTGCTGAAGGCCTCGAGTTCGTCTTGGATCTTCTTGAGCTCGGCTTTCTGCGTTTTGTCGAGCTTGATTTCTTTCTGGACGTCCGGGTTTTGGATCAGCATGAAGGGCGATGTGAACATCGCCTCGGGATCCATCATCATTCCCGGGAGTTGAGCATTTGCGCCTACGAGGAGGAGAGCGGTGATCGATGCGCACACGAATTTGAGCATGGCCGGTTATGGCACAAGTCGAGGTCTAAAGGCAGGAAAAGGAAACCCGCCTGGAAGGAGGCAGGTTTCCATACACGAGTCTTATCACCTTTTTCGTCGGGCGACCATGGCAACGAGGCCAGCGGCGAGACAGACCATCGTTCCGGGTTCGGGTACTCCGGAGTACTCCGTACCGGTCAGGACGATCGAGTAATCGAAGTCCGGGCTGTCGTTGAGTTCCCACTGGAAGAGAGGGCCCGCGGATCCGAAGCCGTCCGGTTGTCGCTCTTCATAGAATGGGTCGCTGGTCCAGATTTCGCCGATCGTGCTGCGCGCGTCGTTGTTCCAGTAGGAGATGCCCAGCAGGTATTGGCCTTTGGCATCTACGAACTGGCCGGTAATGACCGCCTCGTTCGATTTCCCTCCTGGAACGGTCGAATAAAGCGTGACTCCCGTTCCGTCCATCTTGAATAACATGAGCTGCACGTACTCGAAGCCGGTGCCCGTCATCGTCGCCGAGAACTTCGCGATGTTCACGACCATGATCGTATAGAGATCGACGTCGGTCGGCGCCAGGTTGCCGTCGATTTGAGTTAGAGCGCCGAATCCGATTGTGAACTGCGCGGTTTCCGGCAGCATCCCCGCGTCCCCTTCTTCGGTCCAAATTTGCGCTGAAGCTGCGCAAGAAAGCGCCAATGCGCTGGTTACGAGAAACGAAGTTCTCATTGTTTCCTCTCTCCTTTATGTTTTATTTCACATGCACTCTTGCTGCACATGATCCTAAGATGTTAGCACCATTGACCCAGAATGCTTACGAAACTCGACGATGCCGGCAAGATGTCGGCGCTACAACTAACACGGATGACGTCGGTGCTACGAAAGAATGGCGTCCATCGCGTTGGAAGTGTTCGCGATGCGCACCATCGGGTGGTGCCTGTAACCGGGGATCATCTCCGCTGCGATCGGGCCCTCGTATCCGATCTCGGCGATCGCGGCCATGACTTCGGGCCAATCGACGTCGCCTTCCAAGAGATCGACGAAACCGTCGACGGTTCCCACGCTCTTGCGGAAGTCTTTGAAGTGGATGCCCACAACACGCTTGCCCAGAGTTCTGAGCCATTGCTGCGGATAGCCGAAGGCGAGAACATTGCCGACGTCGACGTAAGCACCGACCCAGGGGCTTTGGAATTGATCGATAAACGTCGCCATTTCGATGGGGCTCAAGAGGAACTTGTTCCAAACGTTTTCGATGCCCATCCGCACTTCGCAGGCCTCGGCGGTGGGTATGGCTGCCTTCAGGCCTTCCTGGCAATATCGCCAGACATGGGCGTAGGCCAAGGGCTGCCTTTCCGGCATGAAAAAGACGTCGACGGAACCCGGAATCGTGAGGAGAGTCCTGCAACCGAGCCAAGAGGTGATTTGGAGCATCTTCTTCAGTTCGTCCAAGGCTTGCGAGCGCGTTTGCTCGTCCTCGTCGCCCAGTGAGCGATTCCAGTAGAGTCCGCTGGCCACGCTTGCGACCTGGATTCCGATCTTTTCGGCCTCGACGAGGATGGACTGGCACTTGGCTTCATCGGTATCGAGCCCCAGCGAGCCTGATTCACCTATCGCGAGCTCGACGGCTTCGAAGCAGTGGTCTTTGGCGAGGCGAATGAACTCGACTACATCGAGCGTTCCTTCGAGGCCGCCCGGCATGGACCAGTAGTTGATCGATTTCAGAAGCATTCGGTCAGACACCTTTTGTTTTGAGTTTGTCGAGCATGACAGCGGCTAGGAGAATCAAGCCGCTGACAACGAGCTGCCAGAACGGCTCTATATTCTTGAGGTTCATTGCGTTTTGAACCGTACCCATAATGAGAACGCCCACGATCATCCCGCTGATCGTGCCGATACCACCCGTTAGCGAAACGCCGCCCAGGACGCAGGCGGAGATGACTTGCAGTTCCAGGCCTTGGCCCACGTTCGGCTGCGCGGTCGTGACGTAGGACGCCAGGACGATGCCGGCGAAAGCCGCCATCATCCCTTGAAGCATGAAGATGACGATCTTTGATCTGGCAACCTTTACGCCTGCGAGGCACGCCGCCTCCGCGTTGCCGCCGATTGCCAGGGTATTTCGGCCGAACACGGTCTTGTTGAGCAGAAGGCCGAAAACGATGAAGCTCAGAATCATGATCCAGACAGGCGACTGAATTCCTAGGAATTGGCTCTTGCCCAGCTTGCCGAACGAGGCGTCGAAGATGCCGATCGACGTGGCGTCTGTCGCGAGCAACGCTACGCCTCGGACGATCTGCATGGTCGCGAGGGTGGTGATGAGCGCGTTGATACCGATTTTAGCGATCACAAAGCCATTGACTAATCCGACGAGGGCGCCAGCCGCGATACCAGCGGAAATCGCATAGAAGAAACTGCCGGTCTTGCTGATGATGAGCGCGGAGAGAACTCCTGCGAGCGCAAACGTGGAGCCTACCGACAAGTCGAAGTCGCCGGCGGCTAGGCAGAAGAGCATCGTGCAGGCGATCATGCCGACCATGAAGACCGACATAAGGAGGCCCTTGATGTTCTCGGCGCTCGTGAAGTTCTGGACGGTGGCGGCAAGAATTGCTAGGAGGATAACGAAGACGAGCAGCATGCCGCCCTTGTCCCAAATTCTGCGGACCGTTAGGCTCACGCGACGCCTTCACCGATGCTGATCGGAAGTGCAAGCTTCACCAGGACCTCTTGGGTCGCTTCTGCTCGCGGCACGTCGGCCACGATCTTGCCTTGCCGCATGACGAGGATGCGGTCGCATACGCCGAGGACTTCGGGTAGCTCGCTCGATACCATCAGGATGCCGACGCCCTGCTCGGCGAGGCCGTATACGATGTCGTAGATCTCGCGCTTCGCGCCTACGTCGATGCCTCGCGTCGGCTCATCGAGCATCAGCACCTTCACGTTGTCGCTGAGCCATCGTCCGAGGATGACCTTTTGCTGATTACCGCCTGAAAGCAGGCCGACCGCTTGGTCGAGGCTGGGCGTTTTCACGCTTAAGCGTCTGACCTGCTCGTCCGCGTTTTGGCGCTCGAGCTTGTCGTTGATCCAGAATCCGCCCAGGGCGAATTTCGTTCTCGCGCTAATGTTTACGTTCTCTGAAACCGACCGCACGGGGAAGAGGCCATCTTTTTTGCGGTCCTCGGGGCACAGAGTGAGGCCGCTGCGGATCGAATCCGGCGGGCTGGACCGCAGTGGTTTACCGCAGAGTTCGATTTTGCCGTTTCGGTGCTTCGTCGCCCCATAGATCGCTTGGAGCAGCTCGGTACGTCCGGCGCCGATCAGGCCGAATATCCCGACGATTTCGCCCTGTGCCACTGATAGGGTTGCCGGCTCCGGCAGGCCGGCCGCTACGAGTCCCGACACTTGTAGCGCGGCTTCTCCGCGCTCGCGCTGCCTGTATCCGTAAATGTCATCGAGAGACCGGCCCACCATGCGGTTGACGATGACGTTGGCGGCGATGTGTTCGAGGGTTTCGAAGGTCTCGACGTGCTTGCCGTCGCGGAGGACCGTTGCAGAGTCGCAGATGGAGAAGATTTCCGCCATACGGTGGCTCACGTAGAGGATCACTCGACTCTGGGCCTTCAAGTCACCGATAAGCGAAAATAAGTGGTCTACTTCGCGGGAACTGAGGCTGCTTGTCGGCTCGTCGAATGCGATCACCTTGGCGTCGTGCGAGAGCGCCTTTGCGATCTCTACCATTTGCCTTTGCGCAAGGGAAAGACTGCCGAGGCGGGCAGTCGGGTTGATATCGACTTGGAGTTGATCGAGCTTGGCTCGGGTCTCCAGAACAAGCCGCCTTCGGTCTGTTAGGCCGAATCGATGCGGAAGATGGCCGAGGAATACGTTCTCCGCAACGGTCATTTCGGGAACGAGGTGCAGCTCCTGATAAATTACCGAGACGCCAGCCTGAATTGCTTCAACGGGGTATTGGAAAGCCATCGGCTTTCCGTCCAACAGGATGCGTCCGCTATCGGCGCGGTAGACGCCGCTCAGAATCTTGAGCAATGTGCTCTTGCCAGCGCCGTTCTCACCGCAAAGGGCGTGCACGCTGCCCTCACGGACGCCGAACGACACGTCCTCGAGGGCCTGCACGCCTGGGAAGCCCTTTGAGAGGTTTTCGAAATCGAGGTAGCTCAAAGAACTCCTTCTTTCTTCATCAGCTCCTCGAAGTTATCGCGGGTGATCAACACACCCTGGGTAATGTCTCTTTGGGCGGCGCCTTGTCGTGTGCGATCCAGTGATACATCATCTCGGCCGTGCCGTAGCCGTGCTGGCGGGGGCTGAGCAGTACCGAGGCAAAGAACCCGGTCATGTTCGGCTTGCGGAAGTCGTCCACGCCGGTCGTGCCGTTGATACCGACGCCGATCATGTTTTCGGCGGAGATTCCTCTGCCCTCCGAGGCGCGCACCGCGCCGAGCACACCATCGTCGTTCGAGGCGAATGCGACCCATTTCTTGATCTCGGGATGTTGGGTTAGAGTGACGGTGGCGACGTCGAGCGCGCCTTTGATGTCGTGGTTCTTCCAGGGCGTGTCGAAAATGTGGTCTTTGATGAAGCCGTTAGCTAGGAGAACTTCCTTTACGCCGTTAGTGCGCTGGCGGGCGGTTTCAAGTTCGTCGATCGTGACTGCGATTGCACCGACTTCTTCGGGTTTCCAGCCTCGCTTCTTCATCTCGTCGGAGATGGCCTGGCCGACTTTCTTGCCGATGTCGCTTGCGGAGATGCCCAGATGCGGAACGTCCGTGAGCGGCTGGCCGTCGCCTCCGACGAGCCGGTCGTCGACGGTCATGAGCTTCATCCCATGCTCTTTGGCTTTCTCCACGATCGTGGGGCCTAGCCTAACCTCGGGGCTGCAGATGATCACACCCTGCACTCCCTGGGCATTCAGG
>JACDEQ010000419.1 GCA_013816225.1 Armatimonadota bacterium
AATAACCGATGTCGGGTGTCGTGCTACCGATGACGAGGGCTGCGAAATCGAGCGACTGAGGGCAGAGCCGCCGTAAAGGCAAAACGGCGGCCGGATGAGAAAACGTCCAGGGCATCGAGCGAAGAGGTTGCTAGGAAACCTTCTCAGCCACAATTTCCAGGACGAGAGGGGTAATCAGGAGGGAATTAGGATTTGCTCCTGCTTCGGTCACTTCCTTCTTCACCTTCTCGGCGAAAGCGGCGTCGATGCGACCAAGCTCCTGCAATCGCGCGAGGCCGATCCCAACAAAAGAAGCCGGCCACTGCCACATGGGATCGCTCGGCCCCACGCAGTAGATTCGCGGCATGGTCGATCGCACGACAAATCCATTGGTCGTGAGATAGCCCGGCAGATCCATGCCAATATCGGCCTTCCCGCCTGCCGCCGTCCAACTGGCCTTCACCTCCTGTGCGAAACGCTCCTGATTTGGCAGACGGGGGATGAATCGCCAAGTGAGGTAATGGGCATACTCATGAAAGATCGCCTTTCCTCCCGGCCGCAGGAGGCGCGCGATCTTTTCGACCAGAAGCGCCGGATTGGTCACAAACGAAGCGACCCAACGGCACCACGAGAAATCATAAGACCCTGCCGGTATCTCGTCCGTCATCAAGTCCAGCTCATGAAAGCGAACATTGGTCAGCGAACGCGCGCGGCATCTCTCCTCCAGCGCGTGGAGAAACTTGCTCGAGCGCTCCACCGCCACCACCTGTCCCGTCGGGCCCACGATCTCAGCCAGGTCAGCGGTTGCATAGCCGGGCCCGGCACCGACATCCAGAACGTGGCTGCCGGCCGTGATGCCGGCTTTCATCCAGCACTCCAGCACGACTGAGCTCCAAGCCCGATGTTGCAATCCGAGGCGCGCCAGCTCTTCGTCGTGTGTCCCGAGGATGTAATCCCGCTCTGTAGTCATGAAGATGAATGTCTACGGGACAACCACCCGGTAAAAGCGCTTTTCGGCGGTGAGTCCGCCCGTCTGGCTTCCATCATCTGTCCAGGAAAGGAGGCTGCCGGTCCCGGCGAGGTCGGGAGTGATTGCCTGCCACGTAGCCGCATCGAGCGTTGCCTTCCATTCGAGCCGGTAGGTAATGCCGGCTGGGTGGTCCAGCGAATCGGTGTCCCCGAGACAGAGCGAAACACCTCTTTGATCGCGACCTGTGGATCGGCATTTGGAATGGCTCCGGGAAGAAAAAGATCGCTCAGGTCGAGGGCGGTAGCGGCACCGTCCAAGGGTGGCTCGTCGCCAAAAATCTTCTGCAGGGTCCGGATGGTCGAGCTGTGAGTGTAAGGCAAGGCGTTGTGGTAACCGCCTGCTTTGGCTCGCGGCGAAAGCACAATCATTCCGATCGGTCCATCACTTGATCCAGCGCCTTCATCCCAAGTAATAAAGAGCAGTCCGTTGTTCTGATAGGCGGAGGAATTTAGAATGGTCGGCACATTTTGCGCCAGCCAGTTGTCGCCTTGCAGGATGGAATTACTCGTCGGCGCGCATGAGTCATGCATGTCGTTGCAAATATTCGGCGTGATGAAGTTGTAATGCGCGGCGGATTGGTTGGCGAGATCGGTGGCCAGTTCCGTGAAAGGCCGCATCACGCTCGTACAGCCGCTCGCGACCACATCATCGAAATAGGCAAACGGGTTGTGCTTGACGTAGTAGGGATAACTGTCGGTCGTAGGACAGGTCGCACCGCTGATATTCTCCTGGTAGGTCTTCCACGAGATGCCGGCGTTCTTCAGCCGGGTCACAAAATGGTTAGTGGTCGCCTGGTGATTGACCGATGGCGGGCTGTCGTTGGTGATGCCGAAACCCGTGCCCGCCTCCAGCCAGAGATAGCTCGGCAGGCTCGGGTGGATCGCGGGCGGGTTGTAATATTGGTCGCAGTAGGACGCCATCGGCGGGAGCGTGTTGTTGATGTAGGGGGCGCTCGCGCTGCCCTTGATGCTCGACCAGTTGTGATTCTCCATCACGATGATGAAGACGGTGCTGTTGGAATCGATCGCGCTCCCCAGCAGATGGGAATGATCGAGAAGGAAGCCGCTCAGCACGATGATTGTCGTGAGACCGCGCATTCGCATCGCCCTTCTTAGCCTAATGCAGGCGATGGAGCGATGGCAAAGTTTGCGCCGTTCGGTTCTTCGCCCTGCCCGGCTCAGGAATACGCATGCTTGCCAAGACTTGCCGGAATTAACACTCTACGCCCATGAGCAAATCGGACGATCGCAGCTTTCTCGGCCATCCGCGGGGTCTCGGCTACCTTGCATTTGCCGAGGCGTGGGAACGCTTTTCCTATTACGGGATGCAAACCCTCCTCGTGCTTTACAT
>JACDEQ010000420.1 GCA_013816225.1 Armatimonadota bacterium
ACCCAGCGCCCACGCAAGTTCTGGGTAGTTAGCCTGGACGATTATGCAAATGGAAGGGTCCATAACGGTGCCCAGGAGCAAGAGCCGGAAGTCGGAGCACAACCCTAAGATCGTCGTGAATGACGTTTATGTCGCGCTGGGTGGCAGAGACATCCTCGAGGCTGTGGACCTCAAAGTACTCCCTCACGAAATACTCTGCCTGATCGGAGCCAGCGGATGCGGGAAAACGACGTTGCTGAACGTGATCGCCGGCTTGATCCAGCCTTCGAGCGGATCCGCCACGATGGATGATCGGATAATCATCGGGCCGGGTCCGGAGCGTGTGATGGTCTTCCAGGAGGATGCAGTCTTCCCGTGGCTGAGAGTTTCAAAAAACGTCGAGTACGGGCTACGAGCCATTGGCGTACCTCGAGCTGAGCGGGAGAGTCGGGCGCGTAAAGCCATCGACACCGTTGGTCTCACGGGCCGAGAGAATGCATTTCCTCGGGAACTATCTGGCGGAATGCGCAAGCGCGTCGATCTGGCGCGAGCGCTGGCTGTTGAACCCGAGGTCGTGCTCATGGACGAGCCGTATGCCGCGCTCGATGCGATCACAAAGGACAAACTACAAGTTGAGTTCGTTCATATCGCTGAGGCAGCGCTAATGACGACCGTGTTCGTGACTCATGACCTGGAAGAAGCGCTCTTCTTGGGAGATCGTGTCGTGGTCATGGCGGGGAGTCGGGGGCGGATCGAAGAGGTCGTCGAAGTTCCCTTCCCCCGACCTCGAGAGACAAAGCTCAAGAGGACAGCCCCGTTCCAAGAACTGCGAGGAATTCTCACCGAGGCGATTGAGGGGAGCGCACGATAGCTATGCGCGGACACCTGCCGTTGAGGGACTCGTTCAGCGAAGGCCGCAAGCCGGGCGGCAGGGGCGCTGTACGCGCGACCCATCGGTTCACGAAGCGGTTTCGCGGGGAGGAGAAAGCGCTCATATCTGCCTCGCCGCCGTCGAGAGACCGAGGTTGGCTGGCAACGTACAAGTACGAAGTAGCTCGCCGCGTCCTCGGTCCGGCTCTCATTGTTGCAGCGTGGGTGGGAGTGACCGAGGCTGGACTGGTGGGCGGCATCTTTCTTCCGAAGGCGTCAGCGCTCTGGCATGCGTTTCGAGGTATGGAAAGTACATATCCGCAGGCCCTTCTTTCTAGTGTCACGATGACCCTGACCGGCTTTGCGCTCGGCACGCTGCTTGGCATTGGCCTCGGCCTCGGCATGGCATACAGCCGAATCGCTCGAGAGCTACTTGGTGGTGTGATCGACTTCATCCGACCTGTCCCTGTGTTCGCGATGATTCCCCTGTTTGTTCTCTGGTTCGGGATCGGGCGAACGCCGCAGATAGCCCTTATCACGCTTGGGACATCGGTCATACTGGGCGTCACGACGCTTGAGGCCGTCCGGAATGTTCCCACCGTTTACATCCGGGCGGCGCTCACGCTCGGCGCGAGTAGGTGGACCGTGTACCGCTCGGTGATTGTCCCATGGATCTTGCCGCATCTTCTCGGCGCGATCCGCGTGGCCGCCGCCGCTTCCTGGGGGTTGGATGTGGCCGCCGAATTCATCGGCGCCCAATCCGGGCTCGGCTATCTGATGGTCGTACGTGAGTCGTACCTTGACACCGCATCTCTCATCGACATTGTTATCACCTACAGCATTCTGGCCGTGCTTCTCGACCTGTTGATTCGGAATGCGCAACGGCCGCTGACACGCTGGACAGAACGCCAAAGCGCGCGTGGCATAGTCGGCACCATTATCGGTGCGCGATGACGAGGGGAGGTGGTGAGGCGAGGCGAGTTTGAGCATCGACTGCATCGGGGCGGAGACGAGAGGCTCATGCAGCGAGGAATCCTCCGGTCACGAACGTCCAAACAGTATTTCCCATAAGGGTGGGAGGTCATAGTGAAAGCGTCAAAGAGCACAATGGCGGTGGCCCTCGCAGCAGCGTTGCTGATTGGGGCCCTCGTGATCACGTCAGTCAGTGTTGCGAAGACGCGAGCGACATTGACGAACGTGCGCATCGGCGTAAGTCCGTATTTTGAATATCAGCCCTGGCGTATCGCGCATGATCTCGGTTTGGACAAGGCGCAGGGCCTGAATTTGTCGTTCACAAATCTGAACAACACAGCGGATGGCGTCGTGGCCGCAAAGCGTGGCGACCTCGATCTCGTATCAACCTGTCACGCCTGCAGCTTCGCCGTCTTCAAGAGCGCGCCAGACTTCCGAAACTGGATGATCACGAACCAGTTCAAAGGTTTCATCATTGTTGGACGTAAGGGGAAAACTCTGTCCTACGCAGACGTTGTCAAGAAGGTCGGTCCTGCCG
>JACDEQ010000421.1 GCA_013816225.1 Armatimonadota bacterium
GCCCAGGAATGCAATAACCAGGATTATTGCGAGGCCAAGACATTGCTCCAGCAGGATGTGAAGCCGCAGACGTCGCAATGTGTTCACGCCGCAGGTAGCTCCTACGGTGGTTAGCGCCGGCAATATGAAAACCCGATTGACGCCTGCCAATCCGACCATGACGGTGAAAAGGGCCACCTTGATGAGGAGAAGCCGACCGTACTCCGTCTCGATCACACTGGTCAGCGGGCTTACCAGAAACCACGAATTGACCAGCCCGGACCCAACGATCGTCGCAACCGCGAGGTATCCCATATCCGAAAATCGGTGCGCTGCAGTTAAGGCCTCAAGTCGGGTGCTTTCTGAAGAGCTCGGGTTGAGCGACGTCGCAGTTAGATAGAACAAGACAGCGAGGCCGCCGAGCCAGGCCCCGGCACCTATGAGATGGAGCGCGTCCGCAAGCATGTGCCCAAGATGCGATAGCCCCTCTTCGATCTGGGTGTGACCGGTCCCCGCGAGGCTCGCGGCGAGAAAGGCGCATAGAGTGGCGAACAGAAGATCGAGGCGGTGCACCGGGCGAAGGCTAAGGAGCGCGAGCACGCAAACTAATGCGGCGAGCGTTGCGAGCCGGGCCAGGCACACGGCGCCGTAGGCCGTTTGGGTCAATACGAAACGCGCCGCCTCCCAACTCATCCCGGTATCGCTCATACTCATCGCGACGCTGGCGAACCAAAGCGCACCGCTAACGAGACTGACCAGCGATAGCGCCCAGTAGGTCGCGAACATGCGGTTGCGTCCGCCGATGCCGTCGAGCTCATGGCGCGGATAGGTGTAGAGAGGAAACAAGGCGACGCCAAACAGAACCAGCGTCGCCGAGTAGTGCAGGAAGCGCGTGAACACCAGCCCCGTGTCGACCATCAGCGACCGACGGTGAAATTGTACTCGCCCTTGACCCGATGGGTGTCGTCCGATACCGCGCGCCAGGTTACGTTGTAACGTCCTGGTGCCAGCGGAGTGGCAACGGGTACGACGAGTTGCTTTTGATCCAGAGGATCGGCCTGCGGAGAGCCCGTCGGAACCTGCTTCCCGGCCTTGTCCTTCAATACGATTCCGGACATCTTCGCGATCACCCCTTCGGAAAACATCAGCCGGATTTCCTTTGGAGCGCCGCTGGCTTTGTCCTTTGTAGCGACGGTGCTTTCCTTTGGCGATGCGTTCGCATCCACATCCGCAGCCGGGACCGTGGACTTCAGTTTTGGATGAGCTACCGCGGACGTCGCCATCAGGCCCAAAGCGAGGGCGGCAACAACACCGATTACTTTAGTCTGTGACATGATCCTTCTCCGTGGTGATAAACTGCGTGTCTATTTGCAGCGCCCTATGCGGCTACCAGCCGTAACCGTAGGTCCGATAGCGGGGAGCGTTGTAGTAGCGCGGCGCGCGGTAACTCCGATATCCGTCGCGTTCATCGTGATAGCCTTCGTGGATGTTGCGAAGCGCCCGATGGTACGCCCGGTGCTCACTACGGCTCCAAAAACCTTCCTCATGGGCGCGTTCGTGCGCGTCGCCGAGCTGATCATGAAGCTGCCGATGACCGCCGTAACCGTTGTAATCGTCGTCATGCGCCAGCGCCGGAAGAACGGGCGCCACCGCAAACAGAACCGTTGCCGTCAACAATCTTTTCCGTATCGTCATGACCCTTCTCCTCTGGCTTCCTGGTAACCGTTGGGAGACCATAGCTGCCATGCAATGAATGACGACTGAATGCATTCTGGCGGGATAGTGATCTTTCATTGTCCGTGGCGCCTAATTGGTTATCGAAGGCTTCTGGCCTGCGGATCGGCAAGATGCTGATGGGGGACGGGTCGTTTGGAATATTCCGAACTGCGCGGATATTCTGCTTCGCAAGGCAATACTGATCATCACCACAAGCATTGATGGATGTTCGTTCGCGCCCCCGGCTGTCGGCGCGGGACAGTCTTGTTAGACTACCGAATCCGACGCCAGCGCACATGCGCTTCCCTCGCTTATTTCAATCTGAAAGGTCGCGTGCCCAATTGCAAAGTCGTGCTTGAGCTCATGGGCCGTCTGCAAGAGAAATGCATCGCCCGGATGGCCACCCGGAATGACTAGGTGGCACGTAAGTGCCGTCTCCGTCGTGCTGATCGGCCAGATATGAAGGTCATGGATCTGCGCCACGCCCGGTCGATCTTCCAGAAACTTTCGGACCGCCGCCGCGTCGATGTTTTCGGGGACCGCGCTAAGACTCATCTGCACCGAAGTGCGCAGGAGTCCCCAGCTACTCCACAAAATGACGCCGCAGATGACGACGCTGATGAGCGGGTCGATCCACAGCCATCCGGTGTAAATGATGACAAA
>JACDEQ010000112.1 GCA_013816225.1 Armatimonadota bacterium
CGCGGATAGGGACGTCAGACCTACGGGCGTTTGTCGGACAGGCCGAAGCGGTTCGGCGGCCAGAAAGTAAGCCAGGCCTTGCCGACGATCGCGCTTCTGTCGATGAGCCCCCAAAAGCGGCCGTCGAACGATCCTGCGCGATTGTCACCGATCATCAAGTATTTGCCCGGCGGCACCTTGGCGGCAGGTAAGTCCCAGACGCTCTGCAAGTCCTCGGCGGCGACGTGCTTATCGTAGAGGCTGCGTCCAGGTGTGTTTCCGGCACTGTCGCGGACGATGGGCACGATCTCGCCGTTGTAATCGACCAGCTTGAAATCGATAGGTTGATACGAGAAAGTCGATTCCTTGTTGGTGTAGGGCTCGTTGACCGGGACGCCGTCGCGGAAGAGCTGGCGGTCTTTGATTTCAATCGTTTGGCCCGGGGTGCCGATGAGTCGCTTGACGTAATCGACGTTCGGGTCGTCCCCCTCGTTTCGCGCGAAGGCTGGCGGTTTGAAAACAACGATGTCGCCCGCTTTCGGCTCCTGCATTCGGTACAGGGCTTTGTTGACGATGATGAGGTCGCCGACCTTGAGGGTTGGCACCATCGATTCGCTGGGAATGCGGAACGTCTGAACGGCGAACGGCCGAATGAGCAGGAAGACGAGGATGCCGGCATAGACCAGCGCGTCGCAGAGGTCGTGGAGCCAGTGAAGAACCCTCGCACCGCCAAATTTTCTCTCAGCGGGATGGAGCTTGCCCAAGTGGGCATAGATTCCCACACGCACGACCGTGCAGCCGAGGGCGAAAAGGATGACGGAACTGATGGGCGTCCGAGCCAGCGTTTCGACTAGATCGAGAAACCACGTCTGCTGTTGACGAGCTTGCGCCAGCAGCTCGAGCATCTAGTTAGCGAGCCTCTTTGATGCGGGCTGCCTTGCCGACCTTAGTGCGCAAGTAATAGAGCTTCGCTCGGCGAACCTTGCCGCGACGTGTGACCTCCATCTTGGCGATCATCGGCGAGTTGATAGGGAATGTGCGCTCGACGCCGACGCCGTGGCTCATTTTGCGGACCGTGATGGTTTGTGCAATCCCGCCGTGCTTGTGCGCGAGTACCGTGCCCTCGAATAGCTGGAGCCTTTCCTTGCCCGCTTCGCGAACCTTCAGGTGGATCTTGACCGTGTCGCCCGGGTTGATTTCGGGCAGGTCGGAACGCAAATTCGACTGGACAACGCTTTCAAGAATGGCGCTCTTAGACATTTCTATAACCTCGCGGGAGGTCTATTGTAGCAGTTTCAAGTCGTCTTTTGAAAGGGGGGCGCGAGCGAACAGATCTGGCCTTGTTTTGCGGGTCAACGTGAGGCGCTCCTTGCGCCTCCAAGCCGCTATTTCCCGGTGGTTTCCGCTCAGCAGGATCTCGGGAACCGAGAGGCCCTCCCACTCGGCGGGACGGGTGTACTGCGGGTATGTTAGCAGCCCGTCGCCGAATGCGTCTTGGTCGAGCGATTGTGCGCTTCCCAGGACGCCCGGAAGCCTGCGTACAACTGCGTCGGCCATTACGGCTGCAGGCAGTTCGCCGCCCGTAAGGATGTAATCGCCGATGCTGTACCGGTTCGTTGCGTACTTTTGAGTGACCCGCTCGTCGACGCCCTCATAGTGGCCGCAAACGAAGATGATGCGCTCTTGTTCAGCCAGGTATGCGGCGGCCTTCTCTGAGAAGAGTTCTCCGGTCGGGTCGGTGAACACGACGCAGGCGCCTTCAGGCCCGGCGGACTCGATAGCCGCCGCGACGATATCCGGCTTTAGTAGCATTCCGGCTCCGCCGCCGTAGGGCTCGTCGTCCACCGCTTTGTGGTTGCCGGTGGCGAAGTCGCGGGGGTTGATGGCGTCGAACCGGGCGATCCCTGCATCCTCCGCCCTTTTGAGGATGCTGTGCCGCACGGCTGCAAGAACGGCGTCCGGGAACAGCGTTACGAACCTAACCTGCATCGTCGAACATGCCGGGTATCGGGGCGACCACGATTATACGCGACCCCAAGTCGACGCTCTTGACGAACTCGGAAACTGCCGGAATCATCGCTTCGCCGACGCGGTAGATGTCGTGTGCGCGTGCTTGAATGATCTGGTCGAGTGTGCCGAGAAGCGTGCCCTGTTCATCGACAACCTTCATGCCCACCAGGTCGTCGATCATGTACTCGCCTTGTTCCAGATCGGGTTTGTCTTTTGCGTCCACGGAAATTTCTTGGCCGACCAGCGCTTGGGCCAGGACGAGCCTCGAGACGCCTTCGAGCCTAACACGTGCCTGCTTGTTGTGCCACTGAACCTCGCGGATTCTGCGTGGCTCGCCGGCAATCCAAATGGTCTCGCCGGCATCGAAGCGCTCGGGGAAATCGGTTAGGGGCCACACCTTGAGAAAACCCTTGAGGCCGAAGGTACTCACGACCTTGCCGATTACGACAAAGTCTTTCGGAGGGGTTTGCGGGTCCACGGAAGCGAAGCTAATCGGTGACTACTTTGAGGTAGACCTGCTCGCCTTGCTTAGCGGCGGCCACGTTGACGACCTGGCGCATCGCGCCGATGATACGGCCGCTCCGCCCGATCACCTTGCCTGTGTCGTCGGGTGCGACCCGAATCCTGATCTGGGAATCGCCGCCGTCGGTGGCTTTTTCGACCTCGACGGCATCGGGCACTTCCACGAGCTTCTCTACGCAGTACTGAACAAAGGGGACGAAGTCCATGATTACTCCTCGGTCTTCTCAGGCTCAGGTTCGGCCGCTTCTTCGACGACTGCTTCTTCCGCTACCGGTTCTTCAGGAGCCTCCACCTCAGCCGGATTGGGTTCCTCGACAGGCGCTTCAACGGATGTTTCTTCGACTGCCGCCCCTTCTATAGCGGTCTCTTCGATTGCAGGCTCTTCCGCAACGGGCGCTTCTGCAACCGGTTCCTCGACGCGCGCTTCCTCGACCGGCTTGCGCTTCTTCTCTTTGACGGGCTTCTCCTTGCGTACGCGCTCTTTGACCGGCTTGCGCTTAGGCTTTCCAGCGGGTTGCGCTTCTTCGAACTCCGACCAAATGCCTTCCTTCTTGAGAAGCCGGATGAGTGTGTCGCTCGGGCTGGCGCCGTTATTGAGCCAATGGAGAACGCGATCCTTCTTGATGTTGATCAGCGACGGTTCTTTCAGCGGGTCGTAGTGGCCGAGCTGCTCTACAAAGCGACCATCCCGCCCTGCCGAACTCGGCGCTGCAACTATACGGTAGAAGGGCCTTGCCTTCGTTCCCATCCTTCTCAATCGAATCCTAACCAAATGCGTTTTCTCCTTCATCTGCGGCGAGCTTTCCTGCCCTTGAGGCCCTTCTTCATGCCCGGAATCCTTGAAAATTGTTTCATCTGCCGCTGCATCTCGTCCAGCGACCTCACCAGCCGGTTAACTTCCTGCACGCTGGTTCCTGCCCCAGCGGCGATTCGACGCCGGCGCGAACCGTTCAGTATATCCGGATTTCGCCTCTCCTGTGGGGTCATGCTCAGGATCACCGCCTCCGCCTTGGCCATCTGGCCCTCGCCTTGGCCGTCCATCAATTCCTTTGGCAGGCTGCCGACCCCGGGTATGAGCTTCATGATGCTGCTCAGCGAGCCCATCTTCTTGATCGTTTTGAACTGGATCAGCAGGGTATCGAAGTCGAGTTTGCCGCTTCTGAACTGCCTCTCGATCTCCTTGGCCTGTTCCATGTCGACAGCCTCTTGGACCTTTTCGACGAGGCCGAGAACGTCACCGAAGCCGAGGATGCGTTCAGCCACACGCTTGCTGTCGAACGACTGGAGGGTATCGACGCCCTCGCCGAGGCCCATGTATCGCACGGGCTTGCCGGTCACCGCTCGAACGCTCAGGACGGCCCCGCCACGAGTATCTCCGTCGAGCTTCGTGAAGATAAGGCCGGTGAGGCCGAGCGCTTGATCGAAAGATTCTGCGACGCTTACCGCCTCTTGCCCCGTTGTGGAATCGGCTACCAGAAACACTTCCGAGGGTTGCGTCGCATCGCGGATTTGCCGGATTTCGGCCATGAGGGCCTCGTCGACCTGGAGCCTGCCGGCGGTGTCGAGGATCAGCGTGTCGAGGAGCTTGTGCTTGGCTTCCTGGATGGCTCGCTTAGCGACCGATACGGGGTTTTTCTCGCCCAGGTCGGCAAACACAGCCACCTCGATCTGCTCGCCGAGCACTTGGAGCTGCTTGATCGCCGCCGGCCTCTGGAGGTCGCAGGCGGCGAGCATCGGCTTCTTGCCCTGCTTCTTCAACTGGAACGCGAGCTTGGCGGCGGTTGTGGTTTTGCCTGAGCCTTGAAGCCCGCAGAGGAGCATCACCGTGGGCGGGGAAGGCGACCAGTTGAATCTTGGTTCCTCGTCGCCGAGGAGGCGCACCAGCTCGTCGCGGACGATCTTGATGACCATCTGGTCGGGTGACAAGCTCTCCCAGACCTGCTCGCCCACCGCCTGCTCCTTGACGATGGAGATGAACTCCTTGACGACCTTGAGGTTGACATCGGCTTCCAAGAGAGCAATGCGCACCTCGCGCATCGCGTCGTCGAAGTCGCTCTCGGAGATTCGGCCCTTTCGGCGCATCCGGCCGAAGATGCCGGTAAGTTTCTCGGTTAGGTTTTCAAACACGGGAGGCCCTATTATGACGGCTATAGGGGTCGAGCGAGGCGAACAGAACCTTAGCGAACATCGCGGCCATCGCGCGGAGCTTCGGTACCAAGAACAGGCTGAGGATGCTTGCCAGGCTCCAGATGCCGAGCCTCAGCGCGGCGCCCAGCCGGTTCAGCAGCCAAGCCGTCGCTAGTGCGGCTCTTCCGTGATGTATAGCGAAATACAGCTCTTTCCCCCGATTGTAGAAAGTGATCGACTGCCAGCGGTTCGTCAGCGAGCTCGAACCCAGTTCGTGTCCAAAAATTGCGCCCGGGATGTACCAAATCGACCCGTGATCTTGCAGGCGCGCGCACAGCTCCGTGTCCTCACAATAGAGGAAAAACCGCTCGTCGAACTTCAGAAAACTTCCGTCCACGCGCCTCATGAGGAGACACGCGCCCATGACCTGGGAGACTCGCAGCGGATCGCTCGATCTGCGCAAATGTCGGAGGGAGACCCAGTAGGTGGGAAAGAGCTTTCCTAGGAACGTCTGCTCGCTGAACACCGCCCACAGCGTCAGGTCTCGACATGCGGATTCCTGTGGGCTGCCGTCCGGATGGCGAAGCATTCCGCCGCAAGCCACCGCGTCATGCTTGTTTTCCATGAACCCGGCTAGTGCCTCGATGGAACCCGGCTTTTCGACCCAGGCGTCGGGGTTGAGCAGCAGGGCCAGGTCTGTTGGAGCTTGCCTTAGGCCGACGTTATTCGCTGCCCCGAACCCCAGATTCTTGGGGCTGGCAATAACCCGAACCTGCGGGAACCGCTCGCGGACGACTTCGGGCGTTCCGTCGGACGAAGCGTTGTCCACCACGATCGTGTCCACATCCGCGGGGAGAGAAGAGAGACAGCGCACGATCGTTTCGGCGCTATTGTACGTGACGACGATGATGGTTAGCTTGGCCAACGGGTGGAATGCTGGCACAAATCGGGCTGGCGGAGGCGAGCAAAGTTCAGTACACTTATAGCTTCAGCAAATGAGTGAAGACGTCTTCCTAACCAAGTCGGGATTCGAGAAGCTGCGCGTTGAGTTGGCGGAGCTCAAAGGGCCCAAGCGGCAAGCCATGTCGGAGGCCATCCGTGAAGCGAGGTCGCACGGCGATCTGAAGGAGAACGCCGCCTATCATGAGGCCAAGCTGAACCAAGCGCGCTTGGAGGGCCGAATCGCCGATTTGGAGCGGGTCTTGGACATCGCCGAGATCGTGGAGCGGCCGGAAAGCGCGGAGGAGACGGCGCACCTTGGCAGTAGGGTGTCTCTTTTTGACTTCAAGTGGGAAGAAGAACTCGTTGTCGAGCTGGTGGGGTCATTCGAGGCTGACCCGAGCAACGGCTTGGTTTCGATAGATTCGCCGATGGGCTCGGCGCTGGTGGGGAGGTCCGAAGATGAAGAGATCGAGGTCGACGCACCGGCCGGCATTCAAAAGTACCGGATCGACAAAATCGAGACGCCTTAGTCCGTGCCGTAGCTAATCGTCGGCCTAAACAGAAACGTCTTCGCAAACGCCGCATCGACATCCGGATGTTCAGCCATCCAAACCTCCTGAGGAATGCCCTTGCGGTCGTAAACGGCGATCGGGTCACGATAACGGTTCGTCGGCTTGCCTGCCTTCGGCCCGAGACGCCGCCACTGGGCATGGCCGTCGGCGAGCAGGAAGTTCGCGCCGCGCCCGTGCACCCACATGGTATTGGCCTGGGGCATTATGTAAATGCCCTTGGGATCGCTTCCCGTCTTGAAGATGCACGGTTCCGACACCGGACCGCACGCCAGCGACGGGTTCGAAAACCACTCGGGGTAATTCGGGAGCTTGCCGAATCCCTCCCACAGCAAAATGGCGCTCGGTGGATCGGCCACGTCGGAGGCGGGGTACTGATGGAGATAACCGTTGTAGGCGTAGCTGAGCGCGGGATCTTTGCCGGCGTCCGCTTCCGCGATGGGGCAGACGTAGAGAGCCGCTTCGGGTGTGTAGCGGCGGATCGCATTGGCCCAAAAGGAGTTGATTCCCGAGGCGGGGGTCCTTGGGAGCCACCTCACACCGTCGGAAGGTATCGCGAGTGCGAAAGTGTTATCGGAATCGCGCTTGTAAAGGAGCAGGGCCTCGCCCAACCGCCGCAAATGGGAGAGGCACCGAGCGCGCCGGGCGGCGTCTTTTGCGTGGGCGAAGACGGGCGCTAGGACCGCCGCGAG